>CADCUA010000210.1 GCA_902805755.1 uncultured Lysobacter sp. | reverse complement strand
CCGGCGCATACGAACAGCGACGCGACGGGGAAACGAGCGCTCATATCTGCTGTGAAGAAAATGCGAAACCGCCTTGATCCACAAAGTGGCTAACGCGTGAAAATTACGGTTGCGTTTGAACCATGGCGACAGCGTATGCTCCGTTCCGCACACAGGGGCCGTACATGGCTGCGCACGACAACTACCACGACACCGACACGCCACTGCCGGAGATCAACGGCTTCCGCCTGCTGCGTCTGATCAGCCATGGCGGCATGTCGTCCGTGTTCCTGGGTGAACAGCTCGCGCTTTCACGCGAGGTCGCGATCAAGGTCATGCTGCCCCAGGCACTGGCCGATGAGGTCAGCCGTCGTCGCTTCGAAAACGAAGTGCGGACGATCGCGCGCCTCGAACATCCCAATATCGTGCGCATCCACGAGCTGGGGCGCACACGCGAAGGTCTGCCCTACTACACGATGCCGTTCCTCTCGCGCGGCCATCTGGGCCGCCGTCGCTTCGTCGACGAACGGGGCGTGACCGACGAGGCCCGCGTCCGCGAGATCGCGCACGCGCTGCTCGCCGCACTCGAGTATTCGCATTCGCGCGGCGTCGTGCATCGCGACGTCAAGGCCGAGAACGTGCTGTTCGACGACGCCGAGCGCCCGCTGCTCGCGGATTTCGGCATCGCGCTGCGACGCGGCTTCGGCCCACGCGTGACCGCCGCCGGCCTCGCGGTCGGCAGCACCGCGTACATGGCGCCCGAACAGGCGCGTGGCGAGGACGTGGACGGCCGCGCCGATCTGTACAGCCTCGGCGTGGTGATCTGGGAAATGCTGACGGGCGGCCTGCCCTTCCAGGCGGCCGATGCGCTGTCCATGGCGGTCATGCACGCGCAGGATCCGATCCCGAAACTGCCTCCCGCGTTGCGGCATTGGCAGCGCTTCATGAATCGCGCGCTGGCCAAGAACCCCGACCAGCGCTTCGCCAGCACGGCCGAAATGCGTATTGCCATGGACGCGGTTCGACCGAGCCGCGGTTTCGCAATGCTTTCGAGATTCCGCGGCGCTCGAAGCTCCGACACGCAGCCGGTGGTTCCGGCCGTCACGGCCGATGCAACGAATTCCGAAACCCACGCGACCCAGGCGCAGCGTGTCGATCGCCGCAGCTCGGGTACCGATGCGGCTCGGGCTCCGGCTGCGCCGGCGGATGCGCCGACGCCCCGTCGCCGATTTCGCCCGGCCATCGCCGCGCTTGTTGCCGCGGCCGCAGTTGCCGGCGCCATTGCGCTGCTGGGCGACGACGGGCGCAACGACATGTTCCGCGCAGGCACGACATCAGCGCCTGTCGTGGATGCACCGGCCGATCCGACCGATGCGATGCTCCAGCCACTTCCGGAAGCGCCGCTGCAGGGCAAGCTGCAACTGGCACGTGAGCAACTGCGCCAGCGAAAACTGACCGCGCCCGAAAACGGGAACGCGTACAGCACGACGCTCGAAGCCTGGCATATCGACAGCACCGATCCGCAGGTCACGTCGCTGGTCGGCGATGTGATGAACGCCCTGTCGGAGGAACTGGTCCGCAACGTCGGCGAAGGCAATGACACGCGCGCGCTGGATTATCACCGCCGCGCCTCCGAGCTCGCTCGTCAGACGGGCAACGCAAACTCCGAAGCAATGCAGCGCCTGACCGCGCGCGCGACGCAGACGCTGCAGGCGCGCATGGAGAACGCGGTCGAGCGCTACGACCGCAAGGCGGCCGAGCGCACGGCGAAACTCGCGGCGGGACTGGGTCTGCCGGGCGATGTGACCGCACGTTTCGCGGCCCAGGCAAAGGACATTCCGCAGAAAGGCCAGCCACTGCCCGGCGACCGGTTGCGCGGCGTGCTCCGTGACGGCGAACGTGGTCCGATGGCCGTGGCGCGCCGTCCCGTGACGGTGGCCGATTACCGGCGCTTTGCAGAAGCCACGCGGCGCGAGCCGTCGCTGTGCCGCGAACGCGCGTCGCTTCTGCGCGTACTGGCGCCGAAATCGTGGAAATCGCCGGGTTTCTCGCAGAGTGATGGTGAAGCGGTCGTCTGCGTATCCATGGCCGATGCCGAGTCCTTCGCACGCTGGTATGGCCAGCAGATGGGCCACCGGTACCGCCTGCCCACGGCGGAGGAAAGCCGGCAGACCTCCCCCGAGATCTCGGGCCGCGATGTCTCGCTGTGGCTGCGCGACTGCGGCAACAATTGCGTGCAGCGGCTTGTGGGCGGCAACTCGTGGCGCAGCCGCGAGGCGCAGCGTCCGCTGGCCGCGAACCGTGGCTATGACGACGTGGGGTTCCGCCTCGTCAGGGATCTCTAACCTCCGGCGCATCGCCACGCGCGGGTGACGAGTTCGCCCTCGCCTACAATGCGCGCCATGCCGAACTCCCCTGCGACACGTCCCAGCTTCCAGCGCCTGTTCCTCACCGGGCTGCTGACGCTCCTGCCGATCTGGCTTACCTGGGTCGTGGTCAAGTTCGTGTTCGTGCTGTTTTCCGACATGAGCCGCCCGCTCATCGAGCCGCTGCTGCACGGCTACGCCGCGAACGATGCATCGCTGCGTTGGCTGTTGCAGCCTTGGATCCTCAGTGCGTTCGCGCTTGCGGCCACGCTCGGATTCATCCTGCTGTCCGGCGTCATGGCGCGCCGCGTGTTCGGACAACGCATGCTGCGCTGGTTCGAGAAGATCGTCGCGCGCGTGCCATTCGCGAACACCATCTACAGCAGCGCACGCCAGTTGTTGAACATCCTGCAGACCAAGCCGGACGGCACGCAACGCGTGGTGCTGATCGACTTTCCTCATACCGAGATGAAGTCGATCGGCTTCGTGACGCGCGTGTTGCGCGAACAGGGCACGGGCCGCGAACTCGCGGCCGTGTACGTGCCCACGACGCCGAACCCCACCTCCGGCTATCTCGAAATCGTTCCCGTCGAGAAGATCACACCGACGGATTGGACGGTCGACCAGGCGATGAGCTTCATCATTTCCGGTGGCGCGGTATCGCCGGAAACGATTCCGTTCTCGCCGCCTCCGGTCTGAAGCCGCAACCCGTGGCGCGCGTGTATCCAGCGCACCCGTGACTTCCGACCGGCGCGCCGCGGCGCCGTCTGGGTGATGCTGGGGTTCTTCATCCCCGGAAACCGCATCATGATGCTGCGTCCTCTCGCGCTCGCACTTGCCCTGACCTTCGCTGCGGCGGCCACGCCCGCGCTCGCCCAGAAAGCCACGCCAGCCGGCGCCACCCAATCGAGCAAGGTCTCGAAGCTCAATGCCCTGTACGACCAGTACTGGGAAGAAGTGCTGAAGCTCAACCCGATCCAGGCCACCGTGCAGGGCGACCCGCGTTACAACGACCAGCTCCCGGACTTCGGCACGCCGCAAGCGCGCAAGGAAATGCGCGAGTTCACCGAGCGCTGGCTCAAGACGGTTGAAAGCGTCGGTTCGGACGGCCTGCAGGGCCAGGACCTGCTCAGCTACGAGATCTTCGTGCGTGACGCGAAGAACTCGCTGGCGTCGGAGAAATTCCCGGGCTGGATGATGCCGGTGAACCAGATGGGCAGCCTGCCCACCTTCGCCGTGCAGTTCGGCTCCGGCACGGGCCCGCAACCATTCAAGACGGTAAAGGATTACGACAACTGGCTGTCACGCGGCAGCCGGATGCCCGCGTTGTTCGACACGATGATTTCGAACATGCGTGAAGGCATGAAGGCCGGCGTGGTGCAGCCGCGCGCGCTGATGGTCAAGGTGGTGCCGCAGCTGGATACGCTGATCAAGGACAAGCCCGAGGAGACGCTGTTCTGGGGTCCGATCCAGAACATGCCGA
>CADCUA010000209.1 GCA_902805755.1 uncultured Lysobacter sp. | reverse complement strand
CGTATTGCCCGGAGCGGGCTCGGGCTCGGCCTGCGCCACTGGCGCTGACGTCACGAACTTCCGCACTGCGGCGCGTGGCTCGGAGTCCGGTTCCGTGCCCGGCGGCAGCACGTCGCTGCGCCGGTGAAGCTTCGCGGAGAGATGGCGGATCCAGCGCGCGGCGTCCCAGCCTTCGCGCTTGGCGGCAACGTCGGCCTCCTCGAACATGACCTCGATCGCGGGGTCGAGCAATACGCTATCGAAGCGCTCGATCGCCGGCTCGGTCATCGCGTCCAGCACGACCAGCACCATCTGCGGCTGCGCCGCCTCAAGCGTCGGCGCGTCCAGCTGCGTCGGATCCGCATCCAGCACCAGATGGGCGCCGGCCTCGTTCAGCGCCGCGCGCAGCCGCTCCCGCGCCCCACCGGGACGCGACAGCAGCACGACGCGCGGGCCGGACTCATGCATCGACCGTCGCCATCCCGAGCAGTTCATGCACGTTGCGCATCAGTTCGGGCTCCTGGTACGGCTTGCCGAGGTAACGGTTCACACCGATCTCGAACGCGCGCTGGCGGTGCTTGTCGCCGGTGCGCGAGGTGATCATCACGATCGGCACGCCGCGCAGTCGCTGCTCGCCCTTCATCGCGGTGGCCAGCTCGTAGCCGTCCATGCGCGGCATTTCGACGTCCAGCAGCATCAGGTCCGGCACGACATCGGCCATGCGTTCCAGCGCGTCGATACCGTCCTTCGCCGTGACCACTTCGAAGCCGTTGCGCTCCAGCACGCGGCCGGTGACCTTGCGCATCGTGACCGAGTCGTCGACCACCATGACCAGCGGGACGCGCCGCGCTTCCACGGCGGGTTCGACCGGCATCGGGATGAAGTCGCGCGGCAGCGCGGCCTGGCGACGCACCAGCGGAGCCACGTCGAGGATCACGACCACTCGGCCGTCACCCATGATCGTTGCGCCGAAGATGCCGGGCACCGAAGCGACCTGCGGACCGACCGGCTTCACCACGATTTCGCGGTTGCCGACGACCTGATCGACACTGACGGCCGCGCGCAGTTCACCGGCGCGGATGAGCAGCAGTGGCATCTGCAGCAGGCCTTCGGCTTTCGACGCCGCCTGACCCAGCAGCAGGCCGAGGTCGTGCACCGCGTAGTCCTCGCCGCCGTAGCGGTAGGTCGCGTCGCGACCGGCCGCCAGCGCTTCGGCGAGTTCTTCGCGAGCGATGCGGCCGACGCCGCGCACCGAGGCGATCGGTACCGCGAACGTGGTCTCGCCGGAGCGGACGAAGACCGCCTGCGTGACCGCAAGCGTCTGCGGCAGGCGCAGCGTGAAGCGCACACCGCGACCCGGCGCGGACTGGATGTCCAGCGTGCCGCCGAGCTGGCGGACTTCGCTGGCCACCACGTCCATGCCGACACCGCGACCCGCGAGGCGGCTGACCTCGTCGGCCGTCGAGAAGCCCGGCTCGAGGATCATCGCGTCGATGTCGCCATGCGAGAGCACGGCATCGGCGCGCAGCAGCCCGCGTTCGATCGCACGGCGGCGGATCGCATCGCGGTTCAGGCCGGCACCGTCATCGCCCACTTCCAGCACGACTTCCGAGCCTTCGCGACGGATCGCAATGGAGATCGTGCCTTCTGCCGGCTTGCCATCGCTCGCGCGTTTGGCTGGCAGTTCGATGCCGTGCGCGACCGAGTTGCGCAGCAGGTGTTCCAGCGGCGCGGTCATGCGCTCGAGCACGTTGCGATCAAGCTCGCCCTGCGCGCCGTCGAGCTTGAGCTGCACGTTCTTGCCCAGCTCGGCCGAAGCCTGGCGTACGACACGACGCAGACGCGGCAGCAGGCCATCGAACGGCACCATGCGCGTACGCATGAGGCCTTCCTGCAGGTCCGAACTTACGCGCGACTGCTGCAGCAGCAGGGTTTCGTACTGGCGCGTCAGATCGTCCAGCGTGGTCTGCAGCGAGACCTGGTCGGCCGCGGATTCCGCAAGTGCGCGCGAGAGCTGTTGCAGTGTCGAGAACCGGTCGAGCTCGAGCGGGTCGAACGTCGCATCGACCGAATCGCCCTCGCGCTGGTAGCGCGAGAGGATCTGCGCTTCGGTCTCGATTTCGAGACGACGCAGCTGGTCGCGGATACGGATGTTCGTCGCTTCCATTTCGCCGATCGCGCCGCGGAACGCGCCGAGCTGCTGCTCGAGGCGTGCGCGGTAGATCGCAACCTCACCGGCGTAATTGACGAGCCGGTCGAGCAGGTCGGCACGGATGCGCACCTGCTCCTGCGGCGCGCGCACACCGATTTCATCGTCCTCGGCGAACGGCTCGTCGCTGATCGGCGCGGACAGCGGCCGCAATTCGGACGCGGCCTCGCTCACGGCGGGTGCCGCGACAACCGGCGCCGAACCGGCAACCGGCTGCACCGGGGCGGCGCGGCCGCGGGCGCAGGCGTCGAACTCGGCGATCAGCGCTTCCGGCATGGCGATCGCACGACCGCTGCCGACGCGCGTGACCATTGCATGCAGTCGGTCGAAGCCACGCTCCAGCAGCGGGATCGAGCCCTGGCCCAGTTCGACGCGTTGCGCGACGACGGCTTCGAGCAGCGATTCCATCACGTGGCCGAGTTCGCCGACCGCCATGATGCCGGCCATGCGCGCACCGCCCTTGAGCGTATGCAGATCGCGCTGCAGGCCGATCAGCGGCTCACGCTCGCCCGGTGCATTGCGCAGCTGCGCAAGCAGGCCATCGGAGTGGTCGAGCAGGTCGGTGCCTTCCTCGACGAAGATCTCGACGAGTTCGGGGTCGAGCCCCGTCAGGTCCAGCGCTTCGTCCGGATCGATGCCGGATGCGTACGTCGTCGCAGCGACGGCCGAATCTTCTTTAGCGACCACGTGCGCAGCGGCTTCCATCGCCTCGCGTGCGATCCGTTCGCCTTCGGCGTAGTCGGCGGCGATGCGGTCGGCTTCGAGACGCTCCGCCTCGATGCGCGCAGCTTCAATCTGTTCCGCTTCAAGGCGCGCAGCCTGGGCACGCTCGATTTCGAGGCGTTCGGCTTCGACACGCTGAGCTTCGATGCGCTCGGCTTCGAGCCTTTCAGCTTCGAGCCGCTCTGCCTCGAGACGCTCAGCTTCGACGCGTTCGGCTTCGAGCCGTGCGGCTTCCGCACGCTCGGCTTCGACGCGTTCGGTTTCGATACGTTCCGCTTCAAGACGCTCGGCTTCGAGCCGCTCAGACTCGATGCGCTCCGCCTCAAGACGCTCGGCTTCAGCGCGTTCTGCCTCGATGCGCTCGGCTTCGACACGCTCGGCTTCGACACGCTCCGCTTCAAGACGCTCGGCCTCGATACGCTCCGCCTCGATACGCTGCGCTTCAAGGCGCTCGGCCTGGAGGCGCTCGGCTTCAATGCGTTCCGCTTCGACGCGCTCGGCCTCAAGGCGGCGTGACTCGGCCACCTCGGCCTCGTTCATTTCCGCTTCGCGCTGCAGGCGTGCAAGTTCGGCGTACTCGGCTTCGAGACGCGCGTACTCCTGCTCCTCCGCAAGGCGCTCGGCTTCGATGCGCGCAGCTTCGGCTCGTTCGGCTTCAAGACGCTCGGCTTCCAGACGTGCCTGTTCGGCCCGCTCGGTCTCAAGCCGCTCGGCTTCGATGCGTTCCGCTTCAAGCCGCACTGCCTCTGCACGCTCGGCTTCAAGTCGCTCCGCTTCGATGCGTTCGGCTTCGATTCGCTCCGCTTCGAGACGTACAGCCTCAAGGCGCTCGCTTTCGAGGCGCTCGGCCTCCAAGCGCTCGGCTTCGATGCGTTCCACCTCAAGTCGCGCCGCTTCCGCACGCTCGGCCTCGAGACGC
>CADCUA010000208.1 GCA_902805755.1 uncultured Lysobacter sp. | reverse complement strand
GCCGGTGCACCACCCGGCAATGAAAGTCGTCGCGCCGGTGCGGCGCGAAATGGGCGTGCGCACGCTGTTCAACATCCTCGGGCCGCTGACGAATCCGGCCAGTGCGCCGAACATCCTGATGGGCGTGTTCCACCCCGACCTCGTCGGCATCCAGGTGCGCGTGCTGCAACAGCTCGGCGCGCAGCGCGCACTGGTGGTGTGGGGCCGCGACGGCATGGACGAGCTCTCGCTCGGCGCCGGTTCGCTGGTCGGCGAGCTGCGCGACGGCGTGGTGCGCGAATACGAGGTGCATCCGGAGGATTTCGGCATCGCGATGGCGGCCAGCCGCAACCTCAAGGTCGCCGACGCGCTGGAATCGAAGGCGATGGTGCTGCAGGCGCTTCATGACACGCCGGGCCTGCCGCGCGAGATCGTCGCGCTCAATGCGGGCGCCGCGCTGTATGCCGCCGGTGTCGCCGGCTCCATTGCCGAAGGCATCGAGCGCGCACGCGCGGCGCTGGCGTCCGGCGCGGCGCGCCGCAAGCTCGAGGAGTTCCTCGAACTCACGCGGACGCTGGCTTCGTGAGCGTGGCCGAGGCCATGCGAGCGCAGGCGTTCGCGAAAACGCCGCCACCGCCGTACTACGCGGTCATCTTCAGTTCGCGCCGCACCGATGGGGACCGCGGCTACGCCGAGGCCGCCGATGCGATGCTGCGACTGGCCGCGCAGCAGCCGGGCTTTATCGGCGTCGAGTCCGCACGCGGCGAGGACGGCGTGGGCATCACCGTGTCGTACTGGAGCGATGAAGCCGCGATCGCCGCCTGGCGCGCGCACGCCCAGCATGCACTCGTGCGCGAGCACGGACGCACGCACTGGTACGAGCATTTCGAAGTGCGCATCGCCCGCGTCGAGCGTGCCTACGCCGGCCCTGTCCTGGAATCCCCATGAGCGACATCCTCAACACCATCCTCGCGCGCAAGGCCGAGGAGATCGAGCAGCGCAGCCGCGTGCGTTCGATCACCGACCTGCGTGCACGCGTGCAGGGCCTGCCGCCCACGCGCGGCTTCATCGATGCAATCAAGCGCAAGCATTCGGTCGACGATGCGGCGGTCATTGCCGAAGTGAAAAAGGCCAGCCCGTCGAAAGGCCTGATCCGCAAGGAGTTCGATCCGGCGGAGATCGCGCGCAGTTACGAGGCCGGCGGCGCGGCCTGCCTGTCGGTGCTGACGGACGTGGATTTCTTCCAGGGCAGCAACCTGTACCTGGCCGCCGCGCGCGCCGCCTGCACGCTGCCGGTGCTGCGCAAGGATTTCACGATCGATCCCTACCAGGTGTACGAGGCTCGCGTGATCGGCGCCGACGCGATCCTGCTGATCGTCGCCGCGCTGGAGGACGGGCCGATGATCGAGATGGCGAACCTCGCGCACGAGCTGGGCATGGACGTGCTGGTGGAAGTGCACGACATCGACGAGCTCGAGCGCGCGCTGCAGACCGATTGCGAGCTGATCGGCGTGAACAACCGCAACCTGCGCACGTTCGAGGTCTCGCTCGACACCACGATCGCGCTGCGCGATGCGGTGCCGACCGACCGCACGCTGGTCACCGAAAGCGGCATCGCCACGCGCGCGGACGTCGCGAAGATGCGCGGCGCCGGCATCGAGACGTTCCTGATCGGCGAAAGCTTCATGCGCGAGCGCGACCCCGGCGCGGCGCTGCAGCGGCTGTTCGCGCCGTGAGCACGGCGGGGCCGAAGGAAACGCGCCACGGTTACCCGGCCGCGCGCGATGGCGCGCCACTGGTCGTGTTCGATTTCGACCACACGCTCTATGACGGCGATTCCGGTGGCCACCTGTTCGCCTGGCTGGTGCGACGCACCTGGTGGCGCACCGCGCTCGCGCTGCTGATCGCGCCGGTGTTCGCGCCGATGATCGCGTTCCTGCCGACACGCCGCTTCGGCATTGGCGCGTTCGTGTGGGCCGGCACGATCGGTTTCCATCGCCGCCGCGACCTGGACGATCTGATCGACCGCTACGTGGTCATGCACACCGAGGACATCCGCACGCGGCTGCTGCCGATCGGGATCGACGTGCTGCATCGCCACCGCGAGGCTGGCGACCGCGTGGTGATCGCGACCGGCGCGCCGCCGGAGCTTGCACGCGCGATCCTGACGTTCGTCGCGCACGAGGACGTGCCGGTGGTCGGTACGCGCGTCGGCCCGCGCCTGTTCGGCGTGATGGCCACGCGCCATTGCCACAACGAGATGAAGATGACGATGCTGCGCGAGGCCGGCTTCGCCGGGCCGGTCGCGATCGCCTATTCCGACAGCACCGCCGACCTGCCGCTGCTGCGCGCGGCCGAACGCCCTGTGGTGGTCAACCCGAAAGCCGGTGCGGTCGAGCTGTTCCGGCGCGTGCTGCCGCAGGGCACGCCGATCCTCAACTGGGGCTGCGCTGACCGCGCCGGCGACGCAGCAGCGCGCTGAGCGCAGCCGAGGCTCAGCGACACGAGGGCCATAGGCCGCGCAGCGGACCCGCGGCATCGACCCTCGCGGGGCTCAGTCGCCCAACAGCTTCACGAAGCGCAGCGAGCCTTCGCTGTAACCGCAGTCGCGGTAGAACGCGTGGCCGCCGTGGCGCTGCGCGCCGCTGGTGACCTCGATGCGCGAGACGCCGGCCTGCCGGGCCCGGACCTCGACTTCGCGCAGCATGCGCCGGCCGATGCCTTCGCGCTGGCAGTCATCGGCCACGATCAGCGCGGTAATGCGCGCCAGCTCGGCCCCGTGGGCGACGGAATAGACCATCGCCATCGAGATCAGCCCGCAGGCGTGGCCGTCGCGCTCGGCGATCAGCAACTGCTGGCGCGGGTCGCTGAGCACGGTGACGATGCGATCGGCGGCCTCGTCGCGGCTGCAGGGATAGCCCAGCAGCTCGAGCAGGCGCCCGACATCGCTGGCATCGCCGATCTTCGCCGAGCGGATGGCCGGGGCGTCGACGGGCTCGTCCGATGCCATGGCTCAGCGCGTCCCGAACAGCACGACGGTCTTGCCGCGCGCGTGCAGCTTGCCGTCGGCCTGCAGCTTCTTCAGCACGCGGCCGGCCATTTCGCGCGAGCAGCCCACCAGGCGCGACAGCTCCTGGCGCGATACGCGCAGCTGGGTGCCCTGCGGGTGGCTCATCGCCTCCGGCTCGCGCGACAAATCGTGCAGCGTGCGCACGATGCGGTCGGTGACGTCCAGGAACGCCAGGCGCCCGGCCTTGCGGCTGGTGTCGAGCAGGCGGCGCGAGATCTGCGCGGCAATCGAGTACAGCAGCTTCGGCGCGTCCATGGCCAGCCGCGTCAGCAGCAGGTCGTAGAAGCGCTCGTGGCCGATCTCGGCCAGCTCGCAGGCGGTGCGCGTGCGCAGGATCACCTCGCGGTGCTCGTTGTCCACGAACAGGCCCAGCTCGCCGACGAACTCGCCCGAGCCGAAGTAACCGAGCACGAGCTCGCGCCCGTCCTCCTCCTCGGTGATGATGCTGACCGAGCCGGAAACGACGTAATACAGCGTGCTGGCCGGGTCGCCGGGCCGGAACACGTCGGTCCGCGACGGGTAGCGGCGGCGATGGCAATGGGCGAGGAACCGCTCGATCGTTGCCGCATCCGGCAACAGCGGGCTGGTGGAGCGACGAACGACGGTGGAATGGCCGACCGACTCGACTGGCATGGGTAAGGCCCCTGGGTGTCTGTGACCGAGCTTAAGCGTGAAGCGTGATGTTCGGCAAATAGGGCATCGGACGTGTATCCCGCGTCATCGCAGCTGTATGGCATGCGACGCGGCCGGAACGCCGCATTCCGCAGGGGGAGGGTTTGCTC
>CADCUA010000207.1 GCA_902805755.1 uncultured Lysobacter sp. | reverse complement strand
CTCTGCGTGCGCTGCGCGGAGTTCAACTTTTTCAAACGCACCGAGCTGGCCGACCTGACCGGCCGCGTTGCGCTGCTGACCGGCGGACGCGTCAAGATCGGTTACCAGGCAGGTCTCAAGCTGCTGCGCGCGGGCGCGGAACTCATCGTGACCACGCGCTTTCCGCGCGATTCGGCTGCGCGCTATGCGCAGGAGCCGGATTTCGCCGAGTGGGGCCACCGGCTTGAAGTATTCGGCCTGGATCTTCGCCACACGCCGAGCGTGGAAGCGTTCTGCAGCCAGCTGCTGGCGACGCGCGAGCGGCTGGATTTCATCATCAACAATGCGTGCCAGACCGTGCGTCGCCCGCCGGATTTCTATGCGCACATGATGGCGGGCGAGACCGCGGCGCTGCACGAGGCGCCGGAAGAAATCCGCAAGCTGATCGGCCGTTACGAAGGCCTGCGCAGTTACAACATGCTGCCGGAAGCGGCGTCGAGCGATGGCGTGAACGTCGCCGCGTTGCTGTCGTCGGATACGCAAGGGTTGCGCGATGCCGCCGGCCTGACGCGTGCAGCCGAGCTGTCGCAGGTACCGCTGCTGGCCGAGGAACTGCTGGGCCAGAAGCACCTGTTCCCGGAAGGCCGCCTCGATGCGGACCTGCAGCAGGTCGACCTGCGCGGACGCAATTCCTGGCGCCTGCAGATGCATGAAGTGCCCGCCGTCGAGCTGCTGGAAACGCAGCTCGTCAACGCGGTGGCGCCCTTCATCATCAACGCGCGCCTGAAGCCGCTGATGCTGCGCACGCCCGGCTTCGACAAGCACATCGTCAACGTGTCCGCGGTCGAGGGGCAGTTCTACCGCAACTTCAAGACCACCAAGCACCCCCACACGAACATGGCGAAAGCCGCGCTCAACATGATGACGCGCACGGCCGCGGCCGATTACCACGGCGATGGCATCCACATGAATTCGGTCGATACCGGCTGGGTGACGGACGAGGATCCGGTGGAGATCGCCGCAC
>CADCUA010000206.1 GCA_902805755.1 uncultured Lysobacter sp. | reverse complement strand
GGACCGTGGCATGAACGTGACCGATTGGTGCTATCGCGCGAAAAGCGGTGAAGAGATCATGTCGGAGGCAACCGCCACCCTCGTGCGCCTGACGCATTGCGATGTCATCCTGGTGCAGTTTCGCGATATCGCCCGCGAGGAACAGGCACGGCGCGAAATGCGGCGCCTCGAAAGCAGGCTGAAGGAATTCATGCAGGATTCCGACGAAGGCGTGGCCGTGCTCGGCCCCAATGCGTCGTTCGAATTCCTGAGCGCAGCCGGGCGCAAGCTCCTGATGCTGGACCCGGCGCCAGGCGGCTCCCTTCCGGCGCTGACGGCCTTGTGTACGCCCGAGTCCGGCGCCGAACTGCTGCATGTACAGGAGCTCGCCATCCCGGAAGGACCGACGCTGTCCCTTGTCTTCGAGACGGCGCTTGCGCACGGCGAGAAGCGTTGGTTCCAGGGGAGCTGCCGGCATATCGACATCGAAGGCGACCTGCGCGGACACCTCCTTCATTTCAGGGACATCACTTACCAGGTGGAAGCCGAGCGCGCACGCCGCGACCAGCAGGCATCCCTCGAGTACCTCGCCCGTCACAATGCGATGGGCGAAATGGCGGCCGCCATTGCACATGAACTGAGCCAGCCGCTGGCGGCGATCCGCAATTATCTCGAAGGCGCGGTGCTGCGCCTGCAACGCGCCGACACCCCCGTCGATGGTGTCATTGCCGGGTTGGGCGGCGCCGCGCGCCAGGTCGACCATGCGAGCGCGATCATCAAGAGCGTACGCGATTATGTCGTCAGGCTCGAACAGGCCGAGGAGCATGCCGATCTCAACGCGATCCTTGCCGACAGCCGCTATTTCATCGAACTCAAGGCGGCTGAACATGACGTGCGCCTCGAATTTGCCCTAGCCGGCGAGCCGCTGGTAGTGAGCTGCGAAAAAATCCTGATCGGCCAGGTCATCCTCAATCTGGCGTTCAATGCCATCGAAGAGATGCAGCGGTTCCCGGAATCCCGGCGC
>CADCUA010000205.1 GCA_902805755.1 uncultured Lysobacter sp. | reverse complement strand
CGCGTACGAGGCGTTGCTGCGAACGGCAGTCGAGCAGCCGTCGCTCGAGCTCGGCAGGCTTGCGCTGCTCGACACGGCGCTACGCGCAGAGCTGGACGCGCTGCAGCCGGCGCCGACGCCGTTCGACCGCGACTGTCGAATGCACGAGCATTTTGAACTCCAGTGCGATCGAGCGCCCGACCGGGTCGCACTGCGCTTCGGACCGACGACCTGCAGCTACCGCGAACTAGACAGCCGTGCGAACCGCATCGCCCGTCTGTTGCGCACACACGGCGTCGGTCGCGGCGCACTCGTCGGGCTTGCACTGGACCGCGGCATCGACATGGTTGCCGCACTGCTGGGCATCCTGAAGTCCGGCGCGGCCTATGTGCCGCTGGACCCCCAGTTTCCAGCGCAGCGGCTGGCCCTCATGACGGGCGACAGTGGCCTCGCTGCACTCGTGACTGTCTCGGATCTCGCGCCCCAGTTCGATCTGCGCGGACGGCCGGTGCTGGCTTTGGACACGCTGGCCGCAGAACTCGACACGGCCGACGACTCGCGCATCGGACGCGACGCACAGGGCGCCGATGCGGAAGACGCTGCGTACGTGATCTATACCTCCGGGTCCACCGGCCGTCCGAAGGGCGTGCGGGTCCCCCATCGTGCGGTCGCGAATTTTCTTGCGGCGATGCAGCGCGAACCCGGACTGGCCGCGGATGACCGGTTGCTGGCAGTGACCACGCTGTCCTTCGACATCGCCGTGCTCGAACTGTTGCTCCCGCTCGCGGTCGGTGCGCAGGTCGTGCTGGCGAGCCGCGAGACAAGTGGCGACGGCACGGCGCTGGCGGCGCTGCTTGCGGACAGCGGCGCGACTGCGATGCAGGCAACGCCTTCGACCTGGCGGCTACTGCTCGACGCAGGCTGGGCGGGAAGCGCGACGTTCAAGGCCATGTGCGGTGGCGAGGCCATCGCGCCCGATCTGGCAGCCCAGCTGCTGCCGCGCTGCGGCTCGCTGTGGAATCTGT
>CADCUA010000204.1 GCA_902805755.1 uncultured Lysobacter sp. | reverse complement strand
CGGGATTCTGCGGCCGCCCGACCCTATCGGAGATCGATCATGCAACCTGTCCCCTGGCAACATTCCGTGCAGAACTCGCTGGGCGTGTATCTGCCCAGCGTCCTGGGTGCACTGGCGATCGTGCTGATCGGATGGCTGGTTGCACTCGCGCTGAGCGCGGCCACGCGCAACCTGCTGGCGAAGTTCGGGGCCAACCAGCGGCTCGCGACGCATACGCAGTCGCATGTCAATTTCGAACATATCGCCAGCCGCGTGGTGTTCTGGGCGGTGCTGCTGCTGGCACTGATCGGTGCGTTCAGTGTGTTGCGCGTGGAGGGCGTGTCGGGTCCGCTGTCGACACTGGCGACGACGGTCATGCTGTACCTGCCGCGCCTGCTGCTCGCACTCGCGCTCGCGGTCATCGCCTGGCTGGTCGCGACCGTCGTGCGCACCGTGGTCAACACGGCGCTGGGCGCGACGAAGCTCGACGAGCGCCTGTCGCAGAACGCCGACATGCAGCCGATCTCCGCGACCATGGGCAACGTCGCCTACTGGCTGGTGCTGCTGCTGTTCCTGCCGGCGATCGTCGGCGCGCTGCAGATCCACGGCCTGATGGAACCGTTGACGGGGATGACCTCCACCCTGCTCGGCATCCTGCCGAACCTGTTCGCGGCGGTGCTGATCGGGGTCGTGGGTTGGGTCATCGCGAAAGCGGTTCGCGGATTGGTGACGAACCTGCTGGCGGCCACCGGCGTCGACCGTTTCAGCCAGGGCCATGAGTCGACCCAAGGCGTGCGGCTGTCGCAGCTGGGCGGGACGCTGGCCTTCATCCTGATCATCGTGCCGACGCTGATCGCCGCGCTTGATGCGCTGCAGATCGATGCGATTTCCGCGCCGCTCACGGGGATGCTGGAGATCTTCCTGCACGCGGTGCCGAACGTGCTGGCCGCGGCGGCGATCCTTTTGATCGCCTGGTTCATCGGGCGCTTCGTTGCCGAACTGGTCACGCGGCTGCTGTCGAACCTCGG
>CADCUA010000203.1 GCA_902805755.1 uncultured Lysobacter sp. | reverse complement strand
GCCGGCCGTCGAGATCAGTCGGATCTTGTCGCGCTTGGAAGCCATGGTTCAGTCCTCAGATCTTTTCGCCGCGGGCGCGAAGGTCGGCCAGCACGGCGTCGATGCCGTTCTTGTCGATGGTGCGCAGGGCATTGGCGGAAACGCGCAGCTTGATCCAGCGATTCTCCGACGCGACCCAGAAGCGGCGCTCGTGAAGGTTCGGCATGAAACGGCGGCGGGTCTTGTTCATGGCATGCGAGACGTTGTTGCCGGTCGTCGTTCGCTTGCCCGTTACTTGGCATACACGGGACATTACGCACCTCGATATTTGAAAGTCCGGCCATGGAGGGCCGGGCTTCTGCGGAAGGATCCGCATGATGCTTCCCTTGGCCAGGGAGGCGGCGGCCCCGCCACCGCACGGAGGCGACGGCACGCGATGCAGGCAGGAGATCGCAGCCGAGGCCGCGGGACGCTGCACGAGGCGGGCCGGAATCGCGCTTCCGGACACCGCCCGGGCACCCCGAAGGGCACGCCGGACGCAGCGAGCCGCGCATTATGCTCGGCAAACCCAGTCGGGACAAGCACTTGGCGCGGCTTTGGCTGAACCGTACTGGATCAACGGGGCCCGGCGGGCGCGTCAGCCCGGCGGATCGCGGTCGCGCCGCCAGCCGCGGTTGCGGATGTCCAGGTACAGGCTGTAGGCGGCAGTGAACGCGGGAAACAGGTTCTGCAGGATGCCGACCGCGTCCTGCTTCTGCGAGAACAGAAAATACGACAGCGTCATCGCGCTGCCGACGAGGCTCATGTACCAGAACAGGCGCGGGATCACCGGGCGGCCTGCGCGCCTGGATGCAATGAACTGCACCAGCCAGCGCGTGCCGAACATCAGTGCGCCGGTCAGGCCGATCAGCTTCCACGGCGACATGTGCACGCCGGTCCATGCCAGCCACGGGATCGGGGTGTTCATCCAGTCCATGCGCAGCACCGTTGGGTCTGGCTGCCACGCCCACAAGTTGGCCGCGCGCAGCTCACA
>CADCUA010000202.1 GCA_902805755.1 uncultured Lysobacter sp. | reverse complement strand
CAGAAGCCCTCGATCGCATCATGCGATGGCGTCAGTCGATGCTTCGCGCGTGCGGTCTGTCACACGAACCCGGGACATCGCACGCGGGTTCGACCCGCGCAAATGAACGTCAGTCCGGCGATGCCTCTGGATATCTCGGACAGTTGCCACGCGCTGTTTCGCGTGGCTCGGCTTAAAACGCCTAGCGTCGCGCCTTGCGCTTCAACGCGCGGACAATCTGCCCCGGTGGGCCGATGCGGTCGGCCAAGGGGTTGCCCGGCAGAGGCGTGGGATCAAAGACTGCCAGCGTCATGTTCGCCAGCTTGGGGTCGCGATCGCAGGTGCTGCCTGGCGGGCAGTCATTGTTCTTGACCTTCCACACCAGGTTGTCGGCCCATTGCACCGCTGCTGGCGCCTTGTTCGCGTAGTACGCCGAGCTGCGTGCACCAGACTTCCGCACGGCGGGGTAACCGAGCAGCACGTTGTTCTGGATGCGAATGCGGGCGCTTTCGTCGCCTTCGTTCGCTCCGATCAGCGTGCCGCCCTCGCCGGCGATGGTGTTGCGCCGCACGGTGACCTCGTCGCCCGGGGTCAGCACCAGTTGCAGGGCATTGCCGCCCGCACGGCAGTGGTCCTCATCCGTCATGTGGTGCGAGGGCTTGTTCCGGAAGTAGCTGCAATGCCCGATGAGAACCGAGTCCTCGATCGTCGCGTTGCCGCGGAACTTCGCCTGGTTGCCGGCATTGTTCGCCGCGTAGAGGCGTCGCACCGTAACCCGCGTTGACGACTCGCCATCGAGATAGCGAAGGTCAAGGCCATCGGAGGTGTTGTGATGGATCGACGAGTCCTCGATCAACCACTGCCCCCCGGTGTAGTACGTGCCGAGGCCGTCGCCATAGCCGCCGGTCTTCTGCCCCCAGCACGCCCAAGGCCGCCCCGTGAGCCAGCGCTCGCCGCAGCCGTTCCAGCCGATCTCGACATCGCGCAATACGATCTGCCCACTGTTGGAGCTGTCGGCCTTGCCTACGTTTCCGTCC
>CADCUA010000201.1 GCA_902805755.1 uncultured Lysobacter sp. | reverse complement strand
TCGATCTGCCGTGACAGCGTCTCCAGCGTCTCCTCGCTGTAGCCCTTCTCCTGCGGCTTCGGATCATCGAGCAGCGCCAGAGGAGGTATGCCACTCCCGTCGCCCACGTGGAAAAGTGGAATCTGCTGCTCACGCTTGGCGCGTTCACTCTTCTCGACCACGGGCGCCGGCGGCGGCTCGATCCGTACCGGTGCGCGCTTCTCGCGCTTCTCGATTTCGACCTTGCGGACCTCTTCGCGCTCCTCACGCATCGCGCGAACGCGCTGCCAGTCGCCCGCCTGCTGGCTGCTGCGACGGAAGAGCTGCCTCACCTTTGGTCCAAGCGACAGCGCCCACTGGCCGATCCGATCCATGACTGCAAACCAGGAAAGACCGGTTGCGAGCGTCACCGAGACCAGAAGCAAGGCGAGCAGGAACAGGTTCCCACCGATGGGGCCAAATGCCTGGTAAAGCGACTTGCCAACCAACTGTCCGAGGATGCCGCCGCTTCCCGCAGAAAAATTCTCGGCAACACCAAAGCGAAGCTCGAGCAGGCCCGAAGCCGATACCAGGAAGCCGACGATACCGACGAGCCGCAACGCAGGCCCCAGGTCGGGCTCGGCGTCGCCATCCTGCTCCGCCGCAAACAGCGCAAACCACGCGATCGCCCCGAGCACGAGCGGCAGCAGGAACGCCACATACCCGCAGAGGTAGAGCAGCATGTCCGCGATCCACGCACCGACGCGGCCGCCGAGATTGTGCAGAGGCGCCGTAACGCTGCCCGAATGCGACCAGCTCGGGTCATGCGGTGAGTAACTGAAGAGGCAGGCCATCAGATACAAAAGCAGCGGCGCGATCGCGATCATCGCGATGTCGCGCATCAGCCGCTGTCGGCGCGGCGATGCCGCGACGGGCTTCGCGACCGCTGCGGTCTTTTTCCGGTTAGCTGTGGACGCCTGCGCCACCGTCACGTACTGCCTTAGATGAATGCTGTTAGTTGTTGAATATACTTTAAAATTGTCAGTTCCTGCCTTTCT
>CADCUA010000200.1 GCA_902805755.1 uncultured Lysobacter sp. | reverse complement strand
GCCTGCGCGCTGCTGTCCCGCTTGGCGGATCAAAGTCGTTTTCGCACTTCGCGTTCGCCTGCACTCCCGAGGAATTCCAGTGATCGGTCGACTCAAAGGCATCCTCGTCCACAAGCAGCCACCATGGCTGGTCGTGGACGTCAACGGTGTGGGCTACGAGCTCGAAGCGCCGATGAGCACGTTCTACGATCTGCCCGAACTCGGCCGCGAGGTCGCGCTGTTCACCCATTACGCGCAGAAGGAGGACAGCGTCTCGCTGTACGGCTTCCTGCGCGAAGGCGAGCGCAGGCTGTTCCGCGACGTGCAGAAGGTCACCGGCATCGGCGCGAAGATCGCGCTGGCGGTGCTGTCGGGCAGCAGCGTCGATGAATTCGCGCGGCTCATCACCGCCGGCGACATCACCGCGCTCACGCGCATTCCCGGCATCGGCAAGAAGACCGCCGAGCGCATGGTGGTCGAGCTGCGCGACCGCGCTGCGGATTTCGCCGGCGGGCCCACGCTTTCGTCGGGCGGCAACCCGACCGATCCGCTGGGCGAGGCGATCGTGGCGCTGCAGCAGCTGGGCTACAAGCCGGCCGAGGCGGTGCGCATGGCCAAGGACGCGAGCGAGCCCGGCGACGACACGGCGACCATCATCCGCAAGGCGCTAAAGTCCGCGCTCCGCTGAGCGCCCGTTCACCGACCTCCAGGTCCATGGCCATCTCCAACGAATCCCCGGCAACCGCCCACGCCGCCGGCAACCCCGGCCATGCCGGGATGGCCGCGCTCGTCGTCGGCGCGATCGGCGTGGTGTTCGGCGACATCGGCACCAGCCCGCTGTACACGTTGCGCGATGCGTTCTCGCCGCATTACGGGCTGACTGCCGACCACGACACCGTGCTCGGCATCCTGTCGCTGATCTTCTGGGCGCAGATGATCGTGGTGACGCTCAAATACGTGACCGTCATCCTGCGCGCCGACAACGACGGCGAGGGCGGAATCATGGCGCTGATGGCGCTGGCCCAGCGCACGCTGCCGAAGAACTCGCGCTCAACGTATGCGGTGGGCCTGCTCGGCATCTTCGGTGCATCGCTGTTCTTCGGCGATGGTGTGATCACGCCGGCGATTTCCGTGCTGTCGGCACTGGAGGGCATCGAAGTCGTCGCCCCGCAGCTGCATGACTGGATCGTCCCGCTGGCAGTGGTGATCCTGCTGCTGCTGTTCCTCAGCCAGCGCTACGGCACGGCGAAGGTCGGGCGCGTGTTCGGGCCGGTGACCTGCGTCTGGTTCCTCGCGCTCGCGGCGCTGGGTGTGCTGAACATCGTGCACAACCCCGAGGTGATCAACGCGCTGAATCCTGCCTGGGCCGTGGGCTTCTTCATCGACCACAGCTGGCACGGCATCTTCATCCTCGGCGCCGTCGTGCTCGCGATCACCGGTGGCGAGGCGCTGTATGCGGACATGGGCCATTTCGGTGCGCGGCCGATCCGGTACGCCTGGTATTTCTTCGTGCTGCCGGCGCTGATGCTCAACTACCTGGGGCAGGGCGCGCTGGTGCTCGAGCATCCCGAGGCGATCAGAAACCCGTTCTACATGTCCGTGCCGGACTGGGCGCGCATTCCGATGATCGTGCTGGCCACGGCTGCCACGGTCATCGCCTCGCAGGCGGTGATCACCGGCACGTATTCGGTCGCGCGACAGGCGATGCAGCTGGGCTACATCCCGCGCATGCAGATCAAGCACACCTCGCGCGAAACGATCGGGCAGATCTACATCCCGTGGATCAACTGGGTGCTGATGGTCGCGGTGATCATGCTGGTACTGATCTTCAAGCGGTCGGAGGCGCTGACCTCGGCCTACGGCGTGTCGGTGTCGGGCACGATGTTCATCGACACGCTGCTGCTGGCGATCGTCGCGCGTGCGTTGTGGCCGCGCGCACGGGCCTGGGTGCTGCCGCTGTGCGTGGTGTTCGCGATCATCGAGCTCGCGTTCCTGATCGCGAACGGCGTGAAGTTCTTCGACGGCGCGTGGGTGCCGGTCGCGTTCGGCGTGGTCGCGTTCACGCTGCTGCGCACCTGGCGCCGCGGCCGCCAGTTGCTGCACGAGGAAGTGCAGAAGGAAGGCATCCGGCTCGACACGTTCCTGCCCGGGCTGATGCTCGCGCCGCCGGTTCGCGTGCCGGGCACGGCGGTGTTTCTCACGACGGACCTGGGCGTGGTGCCGCATGCGCTGCTGCACAACCTCAAGCACAACAAAGTGCTGCACGAGCGCAATGTGTTCCTGACCGTGCAGACGCTCACCGTGCCCTATGCGCACAAGCGGCTGAAGATCGAGACGCTCTCGGAAGGCTTCTACCGGATCGTGATCCGTTTCGGTTTCATGGAAACGCCGGACGTGCCGCTGGCGCTGATGTGCAGCGCCGACGAAAGCGCGCTGTGCCTGGATCCGATGGACACGACATACTTCGCCAGCCGCGAGACGATCGTCGCGACTGCGCGGCGCGGCATGCCCGAGTGGCGCGATCGCCTGTTCGCGGTCATGCACCGCAATGCGGCCCCCGCGTCGGGCTTCTTCCGCATCCCGGGCAACCGGCTGGTGGAGTTGGGCACGCAGGTCGAGATCTGAGGCGCTCAGCGCCTCTGCACTCAGCCCAGCGCAGCGAAACGCTCGACCCGTTCGGTCGCGCCCGACACGATCAGGATGTCGCCCTGTTCGACCAGCGTTTCCGGCTTGGCGTAGGTGAAATCCGCATGCCGGCGCTTCAGGCCCACGACCGTGACCCCGTAGCGGCTGCGTAGCGCGCTCTCGCTCAACGTCTTGCCCCAGGCCTCGCTCGGGGCTTTCGTCTTGACGATCGCGAAGCCGTCGTCGAACTCGATGAAGTCGATCATCTTGCCGGTGACCAGGTGCGCCACGCGTTCGCCCATCGCCGCTTCGGGATAGACCACGTGGTGCGCGCCGGTGCGTTCGAGGATGCGCCCGTGCTTGGCGGAGATCGCCTTCGCCCAGATGTCGCGCACGCCGACCTCCTCCAGCGCGAGCACCGTGAGCACGCTGGCTTCGATGTCCGTGCCGATGCCGACCACGGCGCGGCCGAACTCGGCCACGCCCAGGCGCCGCAGCACGTCGGCATTGGTGGCGTCGGCCTGCACCACGTGGGTGAGCACGTCCGCCCAGCGCTGCACGAGGTCGGCGTTCTCGTCGATGCCGAGCACGTCGTGGCCGAGCCGCGCGAGCGATTCGGCGACCGCGCCGCCGAATCGGCCGAGGCCGATCACCACCACGCTGTCGGGGTTGCCGTTCGGGTGCTTAGCCAACGATGGGGCGCTCCTCTGGATACCGGTAGGGCACATGCCGCCCGCGTAACGCAAGCGCGGTGGCGACCGTGACAGGCCCGACGCGGCCGATGAACATCAGGATGGTCAGTATGAGCTGGCCGGACGGCGGCAATTCACCGGTGATGCCGGTGGACAGGCCCACCGTTGCCGACGCCGAGATCACTTCGAACACGACCACAATGAGCGGATGGTCGGTGACGCTCATCAACGCCAGGGTGCCAACCGCGATCATGCTGACCCCAAGCAGTGCCACCGTCAGCGCCTGGCGCTGGACGTCGGCTGGAATGGTGCGGCCGAACGCGAATGTCTCGGGCCGCCCGCGCACTTCCGCCCATACCACCAGCCCGAGCAGGAAGAAGGTGGTCACGCGGATGCCGCCAGCGGTGCTCGCGCTGCCGCCGCCGATGAACATCAGCACGTAGTTGACCGCCAGCGTCTCGGATTCGAGCGTGCCCATGTCCAACGTGTTGAAGCCCGACGAACGCGCGCTGACCGAATGGAACAGCGCGTTGAGCACGCGCTCGTCAGTGCTCATGGGGCCAAGCGACTGTGGATTGGTCCAC
>CADCUA010000199.1 GCA_902805755.1 uncultured Lysobacter sp. | reverse complement strand
TGGCCACGTTCCGTTGCGACATCGTCAGCGCCGAGGAAGAGATCTTCCACGGCGATGCGACCCTTCTGGTCGCGACCGGTGAAATGGGTGAGCTCGGCATCGCGCCAAAGCACACGCCGCTCATTACCCGCCTCAAGCCCGGCAAGGTGGTGGTGACACTGCCCAATGGCGAGCAGCTCGACTTCGCGGTGTCCGGCGGCATTCTCGAAGTGCAGCCGACCGTGGTGACCGTGCTGGCGGATACCGCGATCCGCGCGCAGGACATCGACGAGGCTGCGGTACGCGCCGCGAAGGCCGAGGCCGAGCGCGTGCTGGCAAACCGCGGCGAGAAGATGGACGTCGCAGAAGCCCAGGCAAAGCTTGCCGAGGCCATGGCGCAGTTGCAGGCGCTGGAGCGGCTGCGTCGCAGCATGAAGCACTGATCGCGGATCTCCGTGACCGTGTGTTGCTAACGCCGGCCTCGTGCCGGCGTTTTCATGTGCGGGCTGTCAGATCGCGCAACGATGTGCGCCCGTTGTGGGTCCTGCCACTGGCGAGGCGCGAGTGCGCCGTAGTGCCAGTCCTGCCCCAACCGAAGAGATGGCTAAGAGATCTCGCATGCGCTCGCCTTAGCGCCGATAAACCCAATGCCGCGACAGCAGGAAACCCGCCGCACCCAGCACCAGCTCGACCGCCGGCTTTGCAAGCCACGCCCATTTCAGGCCGACGGCCCGGTTGATCGCGCCCAGCGACCAGGTGCTGATTACGGTCGTCAGCACCCACATCATCGCGAAGCGCATGAACTGGCGGCGACCGATCGCGGTTTCACTGCCCGCGAACGTGATGCGCCCATTGAGCCAGAAGCCTAGCGCGGCACCGCTCACGCGCCCGGCGACGTTCGACGGCTCAATTGGCAGGCCGAGATGGCTCAGGCCGACCATGACACCCCAGTCGACCAGCCACTGCAGCATGCCGATCGCGAGGTAATGCCGGCCCTGGCGGGTCAGACTCATCGGGCACCTGCTTTCGGGACATGCCACCACTGTGCCTCACCGACGGTCAGCACCGGGTATGCGCCTACCCGGGTGAGTCCCGCGCGCCGCGCGGTGCCCAACGAGGCCGGCCTAAGCAACACGTCCGAGACTGCTTCGCGCCGCAGGAGCGCGGACCACGCGCCGCCCGACGCATCGGCATCGGCCCCGACCCGCGCGGCTTCCCACGCCGGTGCGTACCAGGTCGTCGTTCGGCCGTTACCTGCGAACTCCGCATGCGCGGCGCCGTGCATATCCAGCACACGCGAGCCCGGAGTCTCCGCGCGGACGCGCGCGGCAAGCACGCGCTCGGGTGCATATCGCGCGAGCAGCGGTTCGTCGCGGCCCAGCGCGCCAACCGCCCGCTTGACCGCTCCGGTGTGAAGCATCCAGTTCGCGTTCGTCTGGAAGGCAATGTTGAACGTGCAAAGGCCGACCACCAGAGCGGCAGTAGCCCGCGCAGACAGTGCCCGGTCAATCACCGCGAGCGCGGCGGGGATGAGCAGGACCAGTCCGACGAACGCATAGCGCGCGTACTGCAGCGCCACCAGTGGGGCCAGCAGTGCGAATAGCCCGCAAGCCACGAGTACGCGGGTGTCGCGCGATGTCGCGGCAGCCGCGATTGCGCCGGCCAGTGCAAGCAGCACGAAGCCGAAGGCGCCATCCCAGCCTTCCAGATAGGCGCTCGTATCGAACGTCAGGTCCCACGGCAGGGCTATGTCGAAGCCTTGGTTCCAGCGGGCATCGTAAAAGTCGCGGGCGGCGAAATAGGGCGAGCGGAACGTTGCATTGAACAGCGGAAGCACCGGATTGCCGGCCACCGCTGCCGCGTACGCATAGCTCGAGCCGCCAATGAGAACAGCCAGGAGCGGCAGTGTCAGACTCTGCCAACCATGTTCCTGCAACAACGCGCGATTACGCCAGAGCGCGCAGGCGATCAATGGCACTGCCGCAACCGCATGCAGCGGCTTCAATGCGATCAGAAACCCAATGAGCACCGCGAGCGCGACGAGCTCGCGTCGGGTTGCACGGGTTTCGAATGCCAGCGCCGCAAGCGCCACGGTGGTCGCGGTCGCCGGCAGCTCGGTCTGCATCCCGGCCATCAGTGCAGCCACCAGTGGCAGGCTCGCGAACAGCGCGACGACGCCCCAGCGCATCGTCGGACGCAGGCCAAACTGCCCGGAGAGGCCCCATAGGCCCGCCGAAGCACATAGCAGCCAGACGAAATTGAGTGCGCCGCGTGCTTCGGCCCGCGCGATCACCTGGGCGATCCCCTGCAGCACGTCGCCGGCCCACGGGGCCAGCGCCCACACCTGGTGCGTGGGATCGAGCGCGTAGCGGCCATGCATCAGCAACTGCCAGGGCAGGCCGAGGTGGTAAGCCAGATCGTCGTACTGCATGGTCGGCAGCCATGCGCCGCCCGAGGCGAGGCCGAGCACGATGACGCTCCACGCCGCTGCGCGTGGCGCTGTCGACACCGCGCTGCGCCAACTTGCCCACGCATGGCGCGCCTGCATGCGCAGCGATGCGCGTTGCCAGACGATGAGCGCCCCCAGCAGCGGGAGGTAGATCCAGATCCGATGGACTGGCAATGGCAGCACCCAGCCCGCAACACCGGCAATCAATCCCGCGCCCGTTGTCCAGGCCAGCCAGGGGCGATGGGGGCCGAGCAGCCACGCGCCAACCGCCATTGCGCCCGCCGCAAGCACCGCCACCGCGAGTGCAGACACGAGCCCGCCAAAGGCAATCAACGCCAGCACCCACACCAGCATCAGAGCATCCGCCCACGCCCAGCCGCGCACGCGGACGCACGGCCATGCCAGCAGCGCGGCGAGCGCAGCGATTGCGAGCGATTCGCCGAAGCGGGCGGCCGGGAGCGCAAGCCACATGCGGTGCGCAACGAAACCCGCCGCGCAGGCCGCGACGCCGGCCCAGATCAGCACGCGCGCGACGGCATCACGCGCTGGAAGGTAAGAAGGGGCGGCCGGCACCGCGGCATCCTATCAGCGGCGCGCGGCTAGAATCACGCCCCTGCCTTCAGCCACGCCCACCATCCGGAGTCCGCATGACCGCACCGCTGCACGTCGTCATCCTCGCCGCAGGCGAAGGCAAGCGCATGAAATCCGCGCGGCCCAAGGTCCTGCAGCCGATCGCCGGCCAGCCCATGCTCGGACACGTCGTCGCCACTGCACGCGCATTGCAGCCCGAAGGTATCCACATCGTCTACGGCCACGGTGGCGACCAGGTGCTCGCCGCATTCGCCGACCAGCCGAACCTGCAGTGGACCGAGCAGGCCCAGCGCCTCGGTACGGGCCACGCCGTGCAGCAGGTGATGCCGGAGGTTCCTGAAGGCGTACGCGTGCTCGTGCTCTATGGCGACGTGCCGCTGATCCAGGCCGATACCCTGCGCCGCCTGCTCGACGCGCCCGGCCGCCTCGCGGTGCTGGTGGCTGACCTCGACGACCCCACGGGGTATGGCCGCATCGTGCGCGATTCGGAGGGACGCGTGGCGCAGATCGTCGAACACAAGGACGCCGACGAAGGCCAGCGCGCGCTGCGCACTGTCAATACCGGCATCCTCGTTAGCGACTCCGACCCGCTGCGCCGTTGGCTGAAGAACCTGCGCAACGAGAACGCGCAGGGCGAGTACTACCTCACCGACGTGTTCGCCGCCGCCGCGCATGAATTCAGCGCCGCGGAAATCGTGCATGTCGAGGATCCGATCGAGGTCGAGGGCGCGAACGATCCCTGGCAGCTTGCGCAGCTCGAGCGCGCCTACCAGCTGCGCGCCGCGCGTGCGCTGTGCACCGCCGGCGCACGACTGGTCGATCCGACACGCTTCGATCAGCGTGGCCGCGTGACGGTCGGGCAGG
>CADCUA010000198.1 GCA_902805755.1 uncultured Lysobacter sp. | reverse complement strand
GCGACAGCACGATCGCATCGGCGCGCGCGCACATCGTCCCGCGCGGGCTTTCGCGCACTTCGAACAGGGTGACGTACTCGTCGTCCGGGTGCGCGAGCTTCAGTGCGACGCACAGATCGTGGCTGGTGATCGCCGGGGCGGCGGGCTTCACGTGGGGCAATCCTGCAGTGACGGGCGGCGCCAGTGTCCGGGTTGCGATCTCAGCCTGCGCGACGCGCGGTCGCGCCGGGGACCGCGTGGACACCGCGGGCACGTTGAGGAGCTGCGCCAACAACGGCGTGCAGCTGCAACCATCGCGCTGATACAGACCCGTTGCCGAACCCGACGACAGGCCTCTGCAGCTTCAGCGCAGCTTCGCTGCAAGCAACGCTTCGAGTTTGACCTGATCCTGCGCAAAGCGGCGGATGCCGTCGGCGAGCTTGTCGGTCGCCATTGCGTCCTCGTTGTGCTGCCAGCGGAACGCCGCCTCGTCCAGGTGCGCGGGCGCATCGCCGCGTTCGCCGGCATCGACCAGCGCCGCCGCGAGCGTACCGTCCGCCTGCTCCAGCTCGCCAAGCAGGTCCGGCGAAATCGTCAGCCGGTCGCAACCGGCCAGCGCGAGCACCTGCCCGGTATTGCGGAAGCTCGCGCCCATCACCACGGTGCCAAAGCCGTGGCGCTTGTAGAAATTCCAGATGCGCGTGACGGACTGCACGCCCGGATCGTCCTGGGGCGTCGCCGGTTTGTCGCTGCCGTTGGCAAGATGCCAATCGAGGATGCGGCCCACGAACGGCGAGATCAGGAACACGCCGGCCTCCGCGCACGCAACGGCCTGCGCGAACGAGAACAGCAGCGTGAGGTTGCAATGGATGCCTTCGCGCTCGAGTCGCTCGGCTGCGCGGATGCCTTCCCAGGTCGAGGCGATCTTGATCAGCAGGCGGTCATGGGAAATGCCGGCCCGGTCATAGAGCTCGACGATGCGGCGCGCTTTCGCAACGGTCGCCTCGGTATCGAAGCTCAGGCGCGCATCGACTTCGGTGGAAACGCGGCCCGGGATCAGCTTGAGGATCTCGCCGCCGATCGCGACCGACAGCCGGTCGCCGGCATCCGCAACGCGTGCCTGCGCGTCCGCGCCCTGCGCCTGTTCGACCGACGCATCGACCAGCTGCGCGTAACCCGGCAGGCTCGCCGCCTTGAGAAGCAGCGAGGGGTTGGTCGTGGCATCGAGCGGACGGAAGCGGGCGATCGCCTCGATGTCGCCAGTGTCGGCGACGACGGCGGAGTGTTCGCGCAGCTGTTCGAGCAGGGACGTCATCGTGCGGTTCCGTTTTGGCAGCCGGCAATTCTGCTACGCGTGTTGTGAGTGCGCCATCGCGGACGTGCAGTGCGCACGCGCCGGGTATGCAAGCACGCATGATCAGGGCGCGAAATGCTCCAGCGCCGCCATCACCGCGAAGATGATGCCGCCGATCAGCGCGCCGATCGCGGTGCCGTTGTAGCGGATGTACTGCAGATCGCCGCCGATGCTCAGCTCCAGCTCGCGCGTGAGCTCGTCCGCGCTCCACTGCTGCACGCGCTCGGTGATGAAACCGCGCGCCTTGTCGCGCATCGGATCGATCATCGGCTCCAGCGTTTCCAGCACCGAGGTATTGATCCACTCGCGCATGTCCTCGTTGCCGAGCAGGCTGGCACCGAGCTCCTGCGAGGCGGTGGTGATGCGCGCGCGGATCGCGGAATCGGGTTTCGCCACGTCCGCCTGCAGCCATGCGACCAGGTCATCCCACAGGCTGCGCAGGTAGGTGCCGAGTTCGGGGCGCTCCAGCATCTGGTCGCGGAAGCCGTTCACGCGTTCGCGGAACGCCTCGTCCACCTCCAGCCGCAGGATCAGCTGTTCGACCTCGCCGGCGATGCGCACGCGCATCTCGTGGTTCCGGTCGGTCGCCATCTCCGTGACCATCGCGGTCAGGCCCGAGATCAGCTTGTCGGCGATGCGGTTCGCGATCATCTCGTCGAGCTTGGCGTAGCGCAGGATGCCCCAGACCTCTTTCGCCGCGCGCTCGGAGATGCGGCGGTGCGTTTCCGGTGATTGCAGCGCCTCGCCGATATAACCAAGCGCCTGGTCGACCAGCGCTTCATGACGACCGTCCAGCGTGAGCTGGCGCAGGCCGAACGCGGCCACGCCCGACAGGTCGACCTGCTGCAGGCGCGTGCGCGCGGCATTGTGCAGGTAGCGATGCAGCGGCTCGCTGTTTACCAGCGACAGCAGGTGCGGGACCGCTGCGGTGAGTCGATCGCCTAGTACGTGCGCGGTGCCGGGGTCGGCGAGCTTCGCCGCGAGCCGCGAGGCCACGTCCAGCCGCTGCAGGCGCGCCAGCACCTGCGGACGCGCGAGGAAGTTCGTGCAGATGAAGTCGGCGAGGTTGACGCCGAGCGCGTCCTTCTTCGACGGGATGATCGCGGTGTGCGGAATCCAGCGCTGGCCCAGCGGGTGGCGGAACAGCGCGACCACCGCGAACCAGTCCGCGAGCCCGCCCACGAGCGCGGCCTCGGCCATTGCCGCGGTCAGCGCCCAGCCCCAGTGCGGATGCACGCGCTCGAACCAGGTCGCGACCACGAGCACGGCCGTAGCCACGCCAAGCAACGCCAGCGCGAGGCTCTTCTTGCGGCGCAGCGCCGCGACGCGGCGGTCGATCTGTGGCGTGATGGGTGCGTCCATCCTCAGTGTTCGATGAGCATCGGGGAATCCACGGAGCGGCAAGTGTCGCCGATGCGCGTGTTGTACCTCATGCACAGGATGTCCGACGTGCAGTGGCATCGGCGAGGCCGCCAGTCGTTTCGAGATTGAAGGCCGCGCCATCGCCCCGGGCGGCCTCATCCGACCGGCGCATCCCCCATCAGCCGGTTGAGGTCGGCGTAGCCGAGCGGTGTATCGCGCGTCGTGGTCGTGCGCTCGAGAAACCGGTCGATGCCGCGCTGGAGCTCGTTGAACGCAGCTTCCGCGAACATCGTGCCTGCGCTCAGGCGACGCACACCGAGCGCGCCCAGCCGCGCCGCAGGGGGCAGGGCCGCGAGCGCCATCAGGTTCAGCGGCAGCGGTGTGCCCTGGACGACGGCGGCGATTTCGGTCTCCTCGCAAAGACCCGGCACGAACAGGCCATCGGCGCCCGCGTCACGGTACTGCGCGGCCCGCGCCAGAGTTTCGGCCACGCGCTGCTGCGAGGGCACGAGCGAGCGCAGGTACACATCGGTGCGTGCGTTGACGAACAGCGCAACGCCAGCGCGCGACGCCGCGGCACGCGCACGCTCGATCTTCGCGCACAGCAATGCCGGCGGGCTGCTGCCATCTTCCAGGTTGATGCCCGCCACGCCTAGCTCGATCACCGACGCGACGAGCTCGCCGACCGCCTGCGGATCGTCCGAACAGCCGCCTTCCAGATCCACCGTCACCGGAACCTGCACGGCGCGGCAGATCGATGAGATCACGTCGAGGTGCGTCGATACCGGCAGGCGTTCGCCATCGCCGTAGCCCTGCGCCCACGCGACGCCACCGCTGGTGGTCGCGATCGCCGCAGCGCCGCAGGCCTGCGCGAGACGGGCGCTTCCGGCGTCCCAGACGTTCGGCAGCCGCAGCAGGCCGTCACGGTGCAAGGCATGGAACTGCTCGGCGGAGGTGACGGTCATGGGTCTTCCTGTCGTGTCGTGGAAGCAGCAGGATGCAGTACGCGCGTCAGCGGCGCTGGCCGTTCTCGGACATCAACGCTCGCGATGCGTGTGACGCCCCCGCGGACGGCAGCGGCTGCGCAAACAAATGGATCATTGCGCAGCCGACATGCTCATCGCGACCGTAGTCATGCACCGCGCGGGCGCTTGTCCGCGTCATCCGCGACAGGCGTGCTGCGACGCATGA
>CADCUA010000197.1 GCA_902805755.1 uncultured Lysobacter sp. | reverse complement strand
ATGAAAACCGGCACGCTCAACGTCGCCGGCACGCTGGACGCGAGCGCGCCGAACGGCGGCAATGGCGGCTTCATCGAGACGTCCGCCTCGCGCGTGAATGTCGCGGCCGGCGCGCGCGTCACCACGGCTGCACCGGTCGGCAAGACCGGCTCGTGGCTGATCGACCCGAGCGACTTCACCATCGGCAGCGCGCCCGGCGACAACATCGCCGGCTCGACGCTGGCAGCGCAGCTGGTGACGAACAATATCCAGATCACCACCAACGGCGCCGGCACGCAGAACGGCGACATCTTCGTCAACGACGCGGTCAGCTGGTCCGCGAGTGGCGGGCCGACCACGCTGACGCTGACGGCCGACCGCAACGTCAACATCAATGCCGCGATCACCGCAACGAACGGCAACCTCGTGGTGTGCTGCGGCCAGGACGTCAACGTCAATGCCGCGATCACCACCACGAACGGCAGCGTGCTGCTGAGCGCGGGGCGCGACATCAACCAGCGCGGCGCGATCACCGTGACCGACGGCAACCTGCTGATGTGCGCGGCCGAAGACGTCAACATCATGGGCGCGATCACGCTCACCCGCGGCACCAATGACCCCACGCGCAGCCTGGGCCTGCCGCGCGGCCTGACGCTGAGCGCCGACACCGACGGCACCGGCCCGGGCATCGCCGGCGGCACGGTGGTGTTCGACTCGCTCGCACCACGCGCCGTGGTCACCGCCGCGCCGGTGACGATCTATTACAACCCGATCTCCTACACCGCGCCGACCGATTACTCCACGCGCCTCACGCTCACCGAAGGCGCCGCGCTGCGGCAGTTCATGCTGGTGTTCGCGGCCGGTGGCGACCGGGCGTTCAACGGCACCACGGCGGCCACGTTGTCCGGGCTGAAAGGCAGTCCTGCCGGCGTGACACTCGTTGCCGGCCCCGGTGCAAGCGCGAACTACGACACGCCTGAAGTCGGTACAGGCAAGCGCATCACGTTCACCGGTTACACGCTGGCCGGCACGAACGCCGGTGCTTACGC
>CADCUA010000196.1 GCA_902805755.1 uncultured Lysobacter sp. | reverse complement strand
GTCGGTCATCGTGTTCATGCCGGCGGCTTTCACCTTCAACTGCCCGACCGAGGTCGAGGACGCGGCTGACAACTACGCCGCGTTCCAGCAGGCCGGCGCCGAGGTCTACATCGTCACGACCGACACGCATTTCTCGCACAAGGTGTGGCACGAGACCTCGCCGGCCGTGGGCAAGGCGCAGTTCCCGCTGGTCGGCGACCCGACCCACGCCCTGACCCGCGCGTTCGGCGTGCATATCGAAGAGGAAGGTCTGGCGCTGCGTGGCACGTTCATCGTCAACCCGGAAGGCGTGATCAAGGCCTACGAGGTCCATGACAACGCGATCGCGCGCGACGTCAAGGAAGCGCTGCGCAAGCTGAAGGCCGCGCGCTACGTCGCCGACCACCCGGGTGAGGTCTGCCCGGCGAAGTGGAACGAAGGCGAGAAGACGCTGAAGCCGTCGCTCGACCTGGTCGGCAAGATCTGATCGCGGCACACGCGATCTGATCGGAGCCGGGCGGAGCGCAGCGCCCGCCCGGTTCCTCCGGCATCGACGGATGCTTGCAAAAGCGGCTTGGGCCCTGCCGGCCTGACCCCACCGGCAGCCCTAATCGGGTTCAGGCCGCTCCTGCAAGCACCCGGCTATACCCCTTCTGCTGCATCCACCGCCCCGTGGAGGACACCCCATGCTCGCCCCCGACCTGAAAACCCAGCTGCAGGCCTATCTGGAACGCGTAACACAGCCGATCGAGCTGGTCGCCTCGCTCGATGACGGCGCGAAATCACGCGAACTCGAGTTGCTGCTGCAGGACATCGCGTCGCTCTCGGACAAGGTGAGTTACGTGCGCCGCGATGACGACGTGCGTCGCCCGTCGTTCGCGATCTCACGTCTCGGCACTGACATCAGCGTGCGCTTCGCCGGCATTCCGATGGGCCACGAGTTCACCTCGCTGGTGCTCGCGCTGCTGCAGGTCGGCGGTCATCCGCCGAAGATCGAAGAGGCGGTGCAGAACCAGATCCGCGATCTCGAGGGCGAGTTCCGCTTCGAGACGTTCATGTCGCTGTCGTGCCAGAGCTGCCCGGACACCGTGCAGGCACTGAACGCGATGAGCGCGATCAACCCCAACATCAAGCACGTCGCGATCGACGGCGCGCTGTTCCAGGAAGAAGTCACCACGCGCGGCATCATGTCGGTGCCGACGATCTTCCTCAACGGCGAGGAATTCGATGCCGGCCGCATGACGGTCGAGCAGGTGCTTGCGAAGCTGGATACCGGCGCTGCGGCACGCACTGCCGAACAGCTCGGCACCAAGGACGCATTCGACGTGCTCGTGGTCGGTGGCGGTCCAGCCGGCGCGGCGGCGGCGATCTATGCCGCGCGCAAGGGCATCCGCACCGGCGTCGCGGCCGAGCGCTTCGGTGGCCAGGTGCTGGACACGATGGGCATCGAGAACTTCATCTCGACCTCGTACACCGAAGGCCCGAAGCTCGCGGTCGCGCTCGAGCAGCATGTGCGCGAGTACGAAGTCGACATCATGAACCTGCAGCGTGCGAACAGGCTGGTGCCTGCGCGCGAGCCCGGCGGCCTGGTCGAAGTGCAGCTGGAGAACGGTGCGACGCTGAAGTCGCGCTCGGTGATCCTGTCGACCGGCGCACGCTGGCGGCAGATGAACGTGCCGGGCGAAGAGCAGTACCGCAACAAGGGCGTGGCCTACTGCCCGCACTGCGATGGCCCGCTGTTCAAGGGCAAGCGCGTGGCCGTGATCGGCGGCGGCAACTCCGGCGTCGAAGCGGCGATCGACCTCGCGGGCATCGTCGCGCACGTCACGCTGGTCGAATTCGACAGCAGGCTGCGTGCGGACGAAGTGCTGCAGCGCAAGCTGCGCAGCCTGCCGAACGTGGACATCCTCACGAGCGCGCAGACCACCGAAGTGCTGGGCGACGGCAACCGCGTCACCGGCCTGGTCTACACCGATCGCGGCAACGGCAGCTCGCACCGCGTCGAGCTGGAAGGCATCTTCGTGCAGATCGGCCTGCTGCCGAACACCGAGTGGCTGAAGGGAACGGTGGCGCTGTCACCGCGCGGCGAGATCATCATCGACGAGCGCGGCGCGACGTCGGTGCCCGGCGTGTTCGCCGCGGGGGACGCGACGACCGTGCCGTACAAGCAGATCGTGATCGCGATGGGCGCCGGCTCGACGGCCGCGCTGAGCGCGTTCGACCACCTCATCCGTGCCTCTGCACCTGCGGAAGCGGAACCGGTTTCGGTCGCGGCCTGATGGGTCGCGGCGCAGTTTCCGGCTACAGCCGGCGCGCACCGGGAACCGGCTTACGCAGCGACGTGTCGGGCAACAGCGCAGTCACTGCGGCACGTTCGCACCGGGGCACCGCTTGAACCTGCGCGACCTCAGATACCTGCTTGCGCTCGCCGACCATCGCCACTTCGGTCGCGCCGCCGAGGCGAGCTTCGTCAGTCAGCCGACGCTGTCCACGCAGATCCGCAAACTCGAGGAAGAACTCGGCGTTGCGCTTGTCGAACGCGCGCCGCGCCGGGTGATGCTGACGCCGGTCGGCATGGACATTGCCGAGCGCGCGCGCCGCGTGATCGCCGAGGTCGACCAGATGGCCGAGATCGCGCGCCGCAGCCAGGATCCGGAAGCAGGCACGGTGCGGCTCGGGCTGTTCCCCACGCTCGCTCCCTACCTGCTGCCGCACGTCGTGCCGCGCCTGCGTGAGCGCTTCCCGCGACTGGAACTGCTGCTGGTCGAGGAGAAGACCGACCAGCTTCTCGCGCGCCTGCGTGACGGCCGGCTCGATGCGGCCGTTCTCGCCCTGCCGTTGAACGACGAGCAGCTGCATATCGAACCGCTGTTCGACGAGCCGTTCCTGCTGGCCGTGCCGAAGCGGCATCCGCTTGCGGCGCAGTCGTCGCTGGCGCCCGGCGATCTCGACGATCAGCACCTGCTGCTGCTTGAAGAAGGCCATTGCCTTCGCGAGCAGGCGCTGGATGTCTGCCGCCTCGCCGGCGGAGACGAGCGCGACGGATTCCGCGCGACCAGCCTTGAAACATTGCGGCAGATGGTCGCGGCCGGTGTCGGCATGACGCTGTTGCCGATGCTGTCGGTGCAGCCCCCGGTGCCGGTCTCGGCCGATATCGCGTTGCTGCCGTTCGAAGGCGAAGCGCCGCATCGTCGCATCGCGATGGTCTGGCGTCGCAGCTCGGCGATGACGTCGTTCCTGCACGGCCTCGCGCGCGAGTTCGCGACCCTGCCTGCGGCTTTGTTGCAGGCACCGATTACTTCAGCGGGCCACACGGAGCGAGGCTAGGCACTCGCTGACCGCGATGCGCGTCACCGAAGCACGTTGTCGCGGCCATGCTCGTGCGACTCCGGATGCGGACCCACGAGCAATCAGCCGCGCGCCAAGGTTCAGAGGCTCGCGCCCACCGGGCAGCTGACACCCGTGCCGCCCAAGCCGCAGTAACCCATCGGATTCTTCGACAGGTACTGCTGGTGCTCGTCCTCGGCGTAATAGAACGTCGGCGCCGGGTGCAGGATTTCCGTCGTGATCGGCCCATACCCGGCAGCGGTCAGCCCGGCCTGGAACGCGTCGCGACTGGCAAGCGCGGCTTCGTGCTGAGCCGCGGTTTCGCAATAGATCGCCGAGCGGTACTGGGTGCCGGTGTCGTTGCCCTGGCGCATGCCCTGCGTGGGGTCGTGGCTTTCCCAGAACGTGCGCAGCAAGGTGTCGAACGACACGACCGCTGGGTCATAAACCACCAGCACCGCTTCGGTGTGGCCGGTCTGCCCGCTGCAGACTTCGCGATAGGTCGGGTTCGGCGTAACCCCGCCGGCGTAACCGACCGCGGTGGTTTCCACCCCGGGAAGCGACCAGAACTTGCGCTCGGCGCCCCAGAAGCAGCCCATGCCGAACTGCACGCGCGCCAGCCCTTCGAAGTCGCCCTGCAGCGGCCGTCCATGGACATGGTGCGTGTTCGTGCGCAGCGCGATCGGCGCATCGCGCCCGGGCAGCGCGTCTTCCGCACGCGGCATGCGTTGCTTGTACGCGCCGATTCCCAGCAGTTTCTCCAGCATGATTTCTCCCAGCCGGCCTCAGCCGCGCTTTTCTTCCGACTCGATCACTTCAGGCTCAGCGACCGCTTCGCGGCACCACGCCTGCAACGAAGGCAGCGCCTGTACCGCCGCCATGTACTGCTGCACCACGTCATCGCCATGCACGCCATAGCCGTCAAAACGAACGACGACCGGCGCGAACATCGCATCGACGATGCCGAACGATCCGCACAGGAACTCGCCCTGCTCCGCATGACGGGCGCGCAGTTCGCGCCACAGTTGCTGGATACGCTCGATATCGGCCTGCGCAGCCGCATTCCACCGGTAGCCGTCGGGCCGTCGCCGGCAGTTCATCGGCAGCTGCGAGCGCAGGGCTGCGAATCCGGAATGCATTTCCGCCGAGGCGGCCCGGGCCAGCGCGCGCGTTCGCAGGTCCGCCGGCCAACCGCCGCCGTGCAGCCAGCGCTCGTTGATGTATTCGCAGATCGCGAGCGAATCGCTGATCACCAGTCCATCGTCGTGCAGCGCCGGAACGCGTCGCGTGGGCGAAAGCGCGCCGATGCGCTGCTCGAACTCCGGCGTGTCCAGCGGCACGCGGACCTCTTCGAACGCGATGCCCGCCTCGCGCATCAAAAGCCACGGCCGCAGCGACCACGAGGAGTAGTTCCGGTTGCCGATGACGAGCCGGGGCTGGGCCTGGCTCATGCGAAGCCCGGCCGTACGAACGGGCCCGGCATCGCGGGCTCCGGCGAGTCGTCGGACAGGTCGGCACTGCGCGTGACGATCGGCAGCGCGGCGACGATTTCCTTCGCCGCCGGCACCGCCGCTTCGGGCACGCACACCGCGACAACGCCGAACAGCGGCAACTCGCCCATGCCGCCGACCAGCGCCTCGCCACGCAGGAACACCGGCAGGCCGGCATCCTCCAGCGCGTGGCGCACGAGGTGCGCATCGATCACGTTTGCCGCTTCGTAGACCACTCTCATGCGTGCGCTCCGATCCCAGGCCTGCACCTTAGCCCGCCGGTTCATGCCCGCGCATGAAGGCCCGGCGCGGAGCGTGAGATCGCTGCGAACGACGGAGCGGATAAACTCGGTGTTTTCCGCAGCGCCCTCACGCAATGTCCGCCTCCCCAGATTCCAGCACCACGCCCGCGCGCAACGACTTCATCCGGCAGATCGTTCGCGAGGATCTCGCCAGCGGCAAGCACGACGCGATCAGGACGCGCTTCCCGCCCGAGCCGAACGGCTATCTGCACATCGGCCATGCGAAGGCGATCTGCCTGGATTTCGGCCTCGCACAGGAGTTCGGCGGCCGCTGCAACCTGCGCCTGGACGACACCAACCCGGCGAAGGAAGACCCCGAGTACGTCCGCGCGATCCAGGATGACGTGCAGTGGCTGGGCTTCGAATGGAATGCGCTGCGGCACGCGTCGGATTATTTCGAGGTGTTCTATCTCGCCGCCGAGAAGCTCATCCGCCAGGGCGATGCGTATGTCGACGACCTTACCGCCGACGAGGTCCGCGAGTACCGCGGCACGCTGACGGAAGCCGGCCGCCCTTCGCCGTTCCGCGATCGTTCCGTCGAGGAAAACCTCGATCTGTTCCGCCGCATGCGCGCGGGCGAGTTCGCTGACGGCGCACGCACGCTGCGCGCGAAGATCGACATGGCCAGTGGCAACATCAACCTGCGCGACCCGGCGCTCTACCGCATCAAGCATGTGGAGCACCAGAACACCGGCAACGCGTGGCCGATCTATCCGATGTACGACTACGCGCATTCGCTGAGCGACGCGATCGAAGGCATCACGCATTCACTGTGCACGCTGGAGTTCGAGGACCACCGCCCGCTGTACGACTGGTGCGTGGAAAAGGTCGATCTCGCAAATTCACCGGAACTGCTCGCGCCGCTGCTGGCCAAGGGCCTGCCGAACGAAGCCAGCCGCCCGCGCCAGATCGAGTTCTCGCGCCTGAACTTCAATTACCTCGTGATGAGCAAGCGCAAGCTGCTGGCGATGGTGAACGACGGCCTGGTCGATGGCTGGGATGATCCGCGCATGCCCACGCTGCAAGGCATCCGCCGACGCGGCTACACGCCCGGCGCGCTGAGGCTCATGGTCGATCGCGTCGGCATCAGCAAGCAGAACTCGCTGCTCGACATTTCCATTCTTGAGGGCGCGTTGCGCGAGGATCTGGATGCTTCCGCGCAGCGACGCATGGGCGTGATCGACCCGCTGAAAGTGGTGATCACCAACCTCGACGAGGCTCACGAGGAATCGCTGACGTTCCCGAACCATCCCAAGGACGAGAGCGCAGGCACGCGCGCGGTACCGTTCTCGCGCGAGCTGTGGATCGAGCGCGAGGATTTCGAGGAGGTGCCGCCGAAGGGCTTCAAGCGTCTCATTCCGGGCGGTGAAGTGCGCCTGCGCGGCGCGGGCATCTTCCGTTGCGATGAAGTGATCAAGGACGGCGAGCGCGTGGTCGAAATCCGCGGCACGCTCGATCCCGAATCGCGCCCCGGCATGGCCGGCGCCGACCGCAAGATCAAGGGCACGATCCACTGGGTCAGTGCGCGGCATGCAGTGCCGGCGGAGATCCGCCTGTACGACCGCCTGTTCACCGTGGCCGATCCGGACAACGACGAGGGCGGCAAGAGCTACCGCGATTATCTGAATCCCGAGTCGCGCCGCACGGTCACCGGCTATGTCGAGCCGGCTGCGGCTACAGCGACACCGGAGTCATCGTTCCAGTTCGAGCGCACGGGGTATTTCGTCGCCGATCGCTACGACCACACATCGCAGCGCCCGGTGTTCAACCGCAGCGTCACACTGCGTGACACGTGGGCAGCGAAGGCTTGAGCCCATCGATCGAAGAAGGAGCACGCTGATGAACGCACTGATGCGCCACGTGGGATCGCTTCTGCTCGCCGTCTCGATGGCCGTGGCTGCCGGTTGCGCGGCGCCGCAGCCTGCGAACCCGGCCTCGGTCTCGGGCAGCGAGGCTGCGAAGCCGATCGGAGCTTCATCGCCCGGAGCCGCCGCTCCGGGTACGGGCCCGGCTCCAACCTCGCCCGTCAAAACGCCGTCCGGCCCGGCTGTACCTGCGAAATCCGCTCCCCCGATGAGCGATCCGCTGCCGCCGGAGCGCGTGCCCGATCCCGCGCCGCCGCTCGGCACCACGCCATCCGTCGGTACCGCGCCCGTCGCCGTAGACGGCAGTTGCACGACCGATGCCGACTGCGCGGTCAAGGACGTCGGCAGTTGCTGCGGCTACCGGCCGGCCTGCGTCAACGTGAAGAGCCGCCCGGATCCGAAGGCCGTGCAGGCGCAATGCGCGGCGAGCGGCATGTCGTCGGTGTGCGGGTTCCAGGACATCAGTGGCTGCCAATGCGTCAAGGGCCAGTGCCAGGCTGCGGCGGGCGCGCTGCGCTGATGCTGTATGCCCAGGTCCACCTGACCCTGCCCGCGTGGGTGCATGAGGTCGATACCGCGCGCACCTATGCGGACGACAGTGCCAAGGTCGCGCTCGCGATCGACCTGTCCAGGCGCAATGTCGAGGCCGACAGCGGCGGGCCGTTCGGGGCCGCGGTGTTCGGCCCCGACGACCGTCTCATTGCCGTCGGCGTCAACCGCGTGCTGCCGCATGCGTGCTCCGTCGCGCACGCGGAAATGATGGCGTACATGCTTGCGCAGCAGCGCACGCAACGCGTCCGCCTCAACGAGAGCGCTGATGGCGCACGCGTCGGACCGATCACGCTCGCCACCTCAGCGCAGCCGTGCTGCCAGTGCTACGGCGCCACCGTCTGGGCCGGGATCGACCGCCTGCTGATCGGGGCGCGCAGTGAGGACGTGGAATCGTTGACCGAGTTCGACGAAGGCCCGCTGCCCGCCGACTGGACCGGCGAGCTAAAGCGCCGCGGCATCCAGGTCATCCGAGACGTGGAGCGCGAGGCCGCGTGTGAGGTCCTGACGATGTACAGCCGGCGCGGTGGCCCGTTTTACTGAATTTGTGCGTTCAAGTCCGTTGAACCAGCGCAAAGGGCCGGCCCCACTGTGTGTTTCACACGGCTGAGACGACCCTTAGCACTAGGTTAACGAGCGGCTGTGCGCCGCCAGTCGATGCTCGTCTCCACTTCGATCGGTCAGGGAAAGGTCATGCATAACTGGAAGTTCCGTGCCGCAGCAGTAGCGCTGCTTGTTGTTCCGGCGGTCAGCACCGCGGCTGTCGTGCCGTCAACACCGACGCGCTGGAACCAGGTGTTTCTGGATGCCATCGTGGCAACGCGCACGCCGCCGCCGATCGGCTCGCGTGCACTTGCGATCGCGCATACCTGCATGTTCGATGCCTGGGCCGCGTACAACGGCAGCGCCCTGGGCACGCAATTCGGTGCACACCTGCGCCGTCCGCATTCCGAGCACACCCTCAAGAACAAGCGCGCGGCAGTGAGCTACGCCGCCTACCGCGCGGGCCTGGATCTGTTCCCGAGCGAGAAGCCGCGGTTCGACGCGATGCTCAAGCAGCTCGGCCTGACGCCGGATCTGGCGAACGCCGAACTCACCAAGCCGGCGGGTATCGCGAACATCGCCTGTGGCGAAGTGCTCGCGCAGCGTCACCGCGACGGCTCCAACCAGCTCGGCGAAAAGGGCGGCGGACCGTATGCGGACTACACCGGTTACACGCCGGTGAATACTCCGGATGCGGTGATCGACCCGAACCGCTGGCAGCCGCTTCGCGTGCCCACCGCGGACGGCAGCAGTTACGTCGTGCAGAAATTCCTTGCGCCCCATTGGGGCTGGGTGAAGCCGTTCTCGCTGCGCAAGTACGAAAGCTACGGGCTCTCAGCACCGCCGCTTTATGGCTCGGCAGCCTTCGCCGAGGAAACGCGCCAGGTGGTCCTGCATAGCGCGACGCTGACCGACAAGACGAAATCCATCGTGCACTACTGGGCCGACGGCCCCGGTTCGGTCACGCCGCCGGGCCACTGGAACAGGCTTGCGCAGCATGTCGCGATGCGCAAGCAGATCGGCCTTGATGGCGCGGTCAAGCTCTACTTCGCGCTCAACAACGCGATGATGGATGCCGGCATCTTTGCCTGGCGCGCAAAGCGCGAGCTGGACTACGTGCGTCCGATCACCGCCGTGCGCACGCTGTACTCCGGCAAGACGATCAAGGCCTGGGCCGGCTATGGCAAGGGCACGCAGCGCATTCCGGGGCATACGTGGTCGCCGTATTTCCTGCCGAGCTCGATCACGCCACCGTTCTCCGAATGCGTTTCCGGCCACAGCACGTTCAGCGCGGCGGCTTCTGAGGTGTTGAAGTCCTACACCGGCAGCGACCGCTTCAACTACGAGGTCATCATTCCGAAGGGCTCGTCCCCGGTCGAGCCGGGCCTCGTGCCGGCAGCGGATGTGCGCCTGTACTTCGCGACCTACACCGATGCCGCGAACCAGGCCGGCATGTCGCGTCTCTACGGCGGCATCCACTTCCCGATCGGCAATCAGGAAGGCCTTCGCGTCGGCCGTGTCATCGGCCAGCAGGCCTGGAGCAAGGCGCGCTCCTACTTCGGCGGCGCCAAGTAAGCGCCTGCCAACGCCACGAAGGCGCCGCTGGTATTCAGCGGCGCCTTTTTTGTTTGCGCGCTCCGACACTGGACACAAGCGCGCTTCGATCTTCGACAATGCGCCGTGGCCAACTTCGGCCGGCCTGACGGAAGCGATGCGCGATGAACCACCCACAGCCCGGCGCCGATGCCCTGCTCTGCTACTGCCGCGCCGGGTTCGAACCCGAACTGGCCGCCGAACTCACCGAGCGCGCCGCGATCGCCGGGGTACCGGGTTATGCGCGCACCGAACGCGGCAGCGGCCACGTCGAGTTCCTCACGGAAGAAGCGCATGAACTCACGCGCGCGCTGTCGTTCTCGCGCCTGGTGTTCGCGCGGCAGAAGCTGGTGCGCCTAGCCGACCTGCCCGATCTAGATCCCGCCGATCGGATTACTCCGATCCTCGAGGCGCTTTCGGCGCAGCCGCTGCCGAAACCGTTCGGCGCGCTATGGGTCGAGCATCCCGATTCCGACGAAGGCAAACCGCTGGCCGGCCTCGCACGCAGCTTCCAGAACGCATTACGTCCCGCGCTGCGCAAGGCCGGGTGGCTGACCGCACAGGACAACGCGCACCGTCCGCGGCTGCATGTGCTGCTGATCGCCGGCAATCACCTGATGGTGGCGATGGCGAACCCGGCCGATTCCTCGCCGTGGCCGCTGGGCATTCCGCGCCTGCGCATGCACCCGAGCGCACCGAGCCGCTCGGCGCTCAAGCTCGAGGAAGCACTGCTGACGCTCCTCACCGAAGACGAGCGCACGCAGCAGCTGCGCGACAACATGCAGGCGGCGGATCTGGGCGCGGCCCCGGGCGGCTGGAGCTGGGTGTTGATGCGCAACGGCATGAAAGTCACGTCCGTCGACAACGGCCCGCTGCAGCAGGAACTGCTCGATAGCGGGCGCATCGATCATCTGCGTGCGGACGGTTTCAGCTGGCAGCCCAAGCGGCGGCTCGACTGGATGGTGTGCGACATGGTCGAGCAACCGCGGCGCGTCGCCGAACGCATGGCGACGTGGATGCGCGAAGGCTGGTGCCGGCAGACGATCTTCAACCTCAAGCTGCCGATGAAAAAGCGCTGGGACGAGACGCGGCTGTGTCTGGAGCTTTTCGAACAGCAGGCCGAGCGTCCGATGACCGTGCGCGCGAAGCAGCTGTATCACGACCGCGAGGAGATTACGGTCTATGCGGCGCCTGCCGAGTAGGCATGCGCGCGAGCGTCCGCCCGGTCAAACGATCGCCTCGCGTTGATCAGGGCCTGTTCTCACCGCCACGCCAGCTGTGAAACACCGCGAGGCACCAGCGTTAGCGGATGCGAGTCTTTTCTTCACACCATGTCGATGAGGCTCGGCCTACACACCGGCCGCATGCCGCCATAGCGCATGCGCCATGGCAGGCACGCGCCCGCTCGCTGCAAGCAGCGGCCCGCGAAGCAGCGTGGGCAGGAACGCATCATTCGAAAACAGCCGGTTCAATCCGTCGAATGCGTAGGCGGACAGCACGTTTTCGCTGCGACGCTGTCGCCCCCATGCCGCCAGCCGCGAACGCGACACCGGTTCACTGCCCGTGCCCGGCGGGGTAAGCGCCGTGCGCAGACTCGAAATGTCCCGCAGCCCGAGATTCACGCCCTGCCCGGCCAGCGGATGCACGACATGCGCCGCATCGCCGACCAGCACCACGCGGCCGGCCACGTGCGTGCGTGCGAGTTGCCGTTGGAACGGGAATGCGGCACGCGCCGATGCCGTCGTCACGCGGCCCAGGCGCGCACCGAACGCGGCCTCGAATGCGCGAGCGAAACCGGCGTCATCGGCCGCAAGCAGGCGCTCCGCTTCGGCATGCGGCACCGTCCAGACGATGGAGCTGCGATGTGCGGATGCCGACGGCGCACTGCCGTTCGGGCTGACGCACGGCAAAACCGCTACCGGCCCACCCGGAAGAAAACGCTGCCAGCACGTCGCTTCGTGCGGCTGCTCGGTGTCGATATAGGCGACGAGCCCGCGCTGCCCGTAGTCGTGCGCGGACACGTCGATGCCGACCAGCGTGCGCAGCGGCGAATCCGCGCCATCAGCCGCGATGACCAGCCTTGCACGCACGCGCTCGCCATGCGCGAGTTCAAGCGACGCCGACTGCGCGTCCTGCTCCAGGCCGATCACCTGACCCGGGCAATACAGCCGCACGCCTGCCATCGGCAGCGCCTGCCACAGGCGATCCACCAGAAGGCCGTGCTCCACGATCCATCCCAGTTCCCTGCGGCCGAACGCATCGGCATCGAACACGAGGTCGCTGCCACCCGCCGCATCCCACACCCGCATGCGCCGGTACGGCTGGGCGCGGCTGCGGAGGATGTCGGGCCATACGCCCAATCCCGCAAGCAACTGCGCGTTATCAGGCGCGAACGCGTACACGCGCAGGTCCGGCTGCTGCGGCTGCCATCGTGCGGGCTCGCGTGATTCAACGAGCGCCACGTCGAATCCGTCACGCGCGAACGCGAGCGCGGCGGCTGCGCCAACAACGCCGGCTCCAACGACCGCGACGTCGAACACGTCGCGGCGGCTCATGGGACCCGCCGGCACAGTTCGGGCACGTCGCCGCGGTAACCCATGGCACCGCCGACGAGTTGCGCCTGCAGCGATGGCATGAGGTCCGCGGCCAACAGGCCGAGCACGCGCAGCGGGCGCAGCAGGCTGCTCTCGCGCGACGTCACGCGGACCAGGCCATCGCTGAAATCCAGCGTCCGCGTGCGGTCTTCCTGTCGACGCAGCGCATAGCGCTCCAGCAGTGCGGGATCGCCACAGTCCACTGCCGTTCCGGCATCGCGTGCGTCGCGCACCAGTTCGGCCAGCGTCAGCGCATCGCGCAGCCCCAGGTTGAATCCCTGCGCGCCGATCGGGTGCACCGTCTGCGCCGCGTTCCCGACCAGCACGGCGCGCGGCGCAGCCAGGGATCGCGCGACGGAACGGACCGCGGGATACGCGCTGCGCGGCCCGCACTCCAGCAAGCGTCCCACGCGCCAGCCCAGCGCGTCCTGGGCGCGGCGCAGGAACGCAGGGCTTTCCAGCGCCATCACCGACTCGGCCTGCGCGCGCGGCACCGTGTGCACGAGCCCGTAGTGACGATCGCCGCGCGGCAGCAGCGCACTCGGCCCATCCGGGCCGAAGCGCTCGTAGGCGGTGCCGTCGGGCGGCCGCTCGGCGCGCACGCGCGCCACGAGCAGCGTCTGCTCGTAGTCATGCGTATCCACACCGATACCGAGCGCCGTGCGCACCTGACTGTGCGCGCCATCGGCCGCAACCAGCAGGCGCGCTCGCAGCACGCGCTCGCCCTGCGGCGTCAGGATGCGCGCCGCGCGAGCGTCAGCGGCTTCGGCTTCGAGCGCAATGAAGCGCGAGCCCGGATATCGCCGCAGCCCAGGCACTTCCGCGAGCCGCGACTCCAGCGCGAGCCCGAAGTCCCGGGCCACGACCACTCGACCGAACTCGCTTCGTCCGTACTTTGCCGCCTCGAGCAGCGCCCGACCGAAATCCCCGCGGCGTGATACGTGGATGCGCGTGATCGGCCCGGTCGGCGCGCGCAGATGGCGCATCACGCCGAGCGCGGTGAGCGCATTCACCGTCGCCTCCGCGAAGCTGAGGTTGCGCTCGTCGAAAACGGCCGGTATCGCATCCGGGGCGGCGCCTTCCACAAGACCGACCTGCAGGCCGAGCCCGTCGAGCGCGATCGCCAGGCTGGCGCCGACCGGGCCGCCGCCAATGATCAGGATGTCGTGCAGTTCGTCGCCCGGATTCATCAAGCCATGATACGGCCTGCATGCAGCCAGTCCGCTAGAATGCCGGCCGCCGGCGCATCGCCAGCTGTTTCCGGAGTCCACATGAGCCTTACTGCCAAGCGCAGCCTGTTCCTCGCCGCGCTTGCCGCCCTGATGGCGGCGACGCGCATGGACCACTTCGCCGCGTTGCCGGACGGGTCGTGGGCGGTGTTCTTCATTGGCGGGTTCTACCTGTCGACGTGGACGCGATGGGCCTTCCCGGCGCTCATGGCGCTCGCGGTCCTCATCGACTATGTGGTCATCAGCCGAAGCGGCGCGAGCTTCTGGGCGCATTACTGCGTCTCGCCCGCGTACTGGTGCCTGATTCCGGCGTACTTCTCGATGTGGGCAGGCGGCATGTGGCTGCAGCGCCGCAACCCCGGCACCGACCTGCGCGCGCTGTCGCTGCTGGCGGTCGGCCTGTGTGCATCGGTCGCGCTGTGCCAGTTCGTCAGCCAGGGCAGCTTCTACTGGTTCTCCGGCTCGGTCGCCGACCCGACGCTCGCGGGCTGGTGGAAGAACTACACCGACTGGCTGCCGTCCTACCTGCTCACCGCCGCCGCGTATACCGGCGCCGCTGCGGCCGTCCATGCGCTCGCGGCGCAGGCATCACGTGTGCGCCGCGCCGGACATTTGCAGGCCTCCTGATGGGCAACCGTCTTTCGAAGATCTACACGCGCACCGGCGACGACGGCAGCACCGGCCTCGGCGACGGCAGCCGCATCGCGAAGGACTCGGCCCGCGTCACCGCCTACGGCACGGTGGACGAGGCGAACTCGACGATCGGCCTGGTGCTCGCGGGCGATATCCCCGATGACGTCCGCGCGTTGCTGACAGCGGTGCAGCATCAGCTGTTCGACCTCGGCGGCGAGCTGTGCATTCCGGGCCACGCGGCGATCTTCGATGTGGACATCGAGCGGCTCGAGCAGCATCTCGATGCGTTCAACGAGCCATTGCCGCCGTTGAAGGATTTCATCCTGCCCGGCGGCGGTGAAGCAGCGGCGCGCTGCCACATCGCGCGCACGGTCGTGCGCCGCGCCGAACGCGACACGGTCGCGCTGTCTCGCGTCGAACCGGTGCGGGGCGAAGCAGTGCGCTATCTCAACCGCCTTTCCGACCTGCTGTTCGTGCTGGCCCGTGTGCTTGCGCGCGCGAGCGGCCATGGCGAGGTCCTGTGGAACCACGAACGCCGCCGGGGCTGACCATGCGCGTTTTCACCCATCCTGCCTGCGTCGCACACGAACCCGGCCCGGCGCATGCCGAGCGCCCGGAGCGCCTGCGCGCGGTCACCGAAGCACTGCGCGCGACGTATCCCGACCTCGTCTGGACCGATGCACCGCAGGCCACGCGCGAGCAGCTGTCGCGGGTGCACGATGCGGCGCTCATCGCCCAGGTGCTCGACACGCAGGTCGATGCCGCGATCCAGCTTGACCCTGATACGTTCATGAGCCCCGGCTCCGCCGAAGCCGCACTGCGATGTGCGGGCGCGGGCGTTGCAGCGGTCGACGCCGTGTTGTCCGGCAGCGAGAAGCGGGTCTTCTGCGCGGTGCGTCCGCCCGGCCACCACGCCACCGCTTCCGTCGCGATGGGGTTCTGCCTGTTCAACAGCATCGCGGTAGCGGCCGCGCACGCGCTCGGCGCGCATGGGCTGGAGCGCGTGGCGATCGTCGACTTCGACGTGCACCACGGCAACGGCACGCAGGCGATCTTCGAGAACGATGCGCGCGTGCTGTTCATCAGCTCGCACCAGCTGCCGCTTTATCCCGACAGCGGGCGCGCGGAAGAGCGTGGCGTGGGCAACATCATCAATGCGCCACTGCCGCCGGGCACCCGCAGCGAAGGCTTCCGCGAAGTGTGGGAACGCGACCTGCTGCCCGCGCTGGATGCATTCGCACCGCAGCTGCTGCTCATTTCCGCCGGCTTCGACGCGCATCGGCTCGACCCGCTCGCCCAGCTCGAACTCGAAGCGGACGATTACCGCTGGATCACCGAGCGACTTGTCGCGATCGCCGAGCGCCAGGCGCAGGGGCGCGTCGTGTCGCTGATGGAAGGCGGCTACGACCTCGAAGGCCTACGCCTGTGCAGCGTCGCGCACGTAGGCGCGCTGGCCTGAGTCACTGCATCGGGGCCGCTCGCCCGCGGCGTCAATAAGCCACCTCGCACCCGGACCGCCGTTCGACCCGGCCCGGACGTGGCGTCCTCCACACGCCGGGCTCGATGATCCCGCGTTGCCGGGGTGCAGGCGATCGGGCAAGCTAGCCGCCCTATCGGTTCGACGGATGATCGCGTGCGCATTTCCTTCCGCCTGCTGCCGTTATCGCTATGCATAGCGTTGGCGCTACCCGCTGTTGCCGCGGAGGATGATCCGGAAGACTGGCGCCTGTGTCCGATCAACGACGCCGTGCCCGCCTTCACCGACGCGCAATCGCCGCAGGACAGCACCGGTCTGCGCGCCGAGCAGCCGACCGACATCGAAGGCGACGAGCTCCAGGGCCAGGAGGCGTCGAAAACGCTGGTGCAGGGCAATGTGCGCCTGCAGCGCGGCGACCAGTTCCTCGGCACCGACCGGCTGACCTACAACACCGAGACCGGCCAGTACGCCGCCGAAGGCAGCGTGCGCTACCAGGACTCCGGCCTGCGCATCGTCGCCGAGCGCGCCGAGGGCAACCAGGAAACCGACAATCACCGCATCACCGACCTGCGCTACCAGCTCACCGAGCGGCGCGGCAACGGCGGCGCCGAGCGCATCGAGCTCAATGGCAAGCAGGGCGCATTGGTCGGTTCGACGTACTCGACCTGCGACCCCGGGCAGCGCGCGTGGGAACTGCGCGCGGCGCGCATCGACATCGACACCGAGAAAGGCATGGGCGTTGCGCGCAATGCGACGCTGCGCGTGGGCCGAGTGCCGGTGCTTTACGTGCCGTGGTTCATGTTCCCGATCGACGACCGCCGTCGCACCGGCCTGTTGTACCCGGCGATCTCGATGTCGGGGCGCAACGGCTTCGACTGGCGCCAGCCGGTCTACATCAATCTAGCGCCGAATTACGACGCGACGCTGTACCCGCGCATCATGAGCAAGCGCGGCGCGCTGCTGGGTGGCGAGTTCCGCTGGCTGTACGAACAGGGACGCGGGACGGTGTCGGGCAACTTCATGCCGAGCGATCGATTGCCGGAGAACGAGGCTGACAGGTACAGGTTCCCCGGATCACCTTCAACGCTCCCGACCGAAAACCGTGGCCAGCTCAGTCTCGGCGCGTTACACACGTTAGGCTCCAAATGGTTTGCAAGTGCGAACCTCGCCTGGGTCAGCGACACCCACTATCTCGAAGACTTCAGCAACAGCCTGTACGGGGTTTCCTCGTACAACCTGCGCAGCGATATCGGCGTGTACGGCCGTGGCCGCAACTGGAGTGCGGAGCTCAGTGCGGACCGCTACCAGCTGACCGACTATCTGCTTACCGAAGCAAACCTGCCGTTCAACCGCTTGCCGCGCGCGCTGGTGCATTGGGACCAGCCGTATTTCGGTGGCCTTGTCGAAACCGGCGTCGATGCGGAAGCCGTGCGTTTCGAGCACGAGGTGTTCGATGCGGGAAGCCGTGTCGACCTCAAGCCGTACGTTGCGATGTCACTGGAAGGCGCCGCCTGGTTCATCCGGCCAAAGCTCGCCTGGCGTCATACGGCCTATCGCCTCGAGCCGGGGCGCGCGCGCGACATCGCAACCGCGCGTGCGACCGACTTCTATCGCCCGGCGCCGGGAACGACAGTCACACCTGACCAGGTTGCCGCCTTCTATAACGCATCACCCTCGCGCAGCCTGCCCATCGGCTCGCTGGACGCGGGCCTGTTCTTCGACCGCGACACCCGCATCCGCGGCGAGAATTACCTGCATACGTTCGAGCCGCGCATGTATTACCTGCGCGTGCCGTATGAAGAGCAGGACGACCTGCCGCTGTTCGATACCGCGCCGATGACGTTCAGCTGGGGCCAGCTGTTCCGCGACAACCGCTATACCGGCCCGGACCGGCAGACCGATGCGAACCAGCTGACGCTGGCAGTCACGACGCGCCTCATCAGTGAGGACGACGGCCGCGAGCGGCTGGCAGCGCCAACTCGAGACGATCGGCTCGCCGAA
>CADCUA010000195.1 GCA_902805755.1 uncultured Lysobacter sp. | reverse complement strand
TCGATGTGGTGGTGCATGACACCAAGGCGCCGGTGTTCAGCGCCGTCGAGCACCTTACGTTTGAGGCGACCTCGCCGTCCGGCGCCATCGGCACCTATGGCCTGCCGACCGCAACCGACATTGTGGACGGTGACCGTCCGGTAACCTGTTCGCCAGCCTCGGGCAGCACGTTCGGCCTTGGCCCCAGCAATGTGACCTGCTCGGCCAGCGACACGCGTGGCAATGAAGCGACCACTGGCTTCAACGTAACCGTCAAGGACACGATCGCCCCGGTCATCGCCGAGCATGCCGTCGTGACAGCAGAAGCCACCGGCGCGGACGGCGCCCTCGTCAGCTACAGCCTGCCGTCGGTTTCCGATGCGGTAAGCACGAACCTCGTCGCCAGCTGCACCCCGGTTTCCGGCACCCAGTTCGCGCTGGGCACCACAGCCGTCAAGTGCGACGCCGTCGATGGCGCGGGTAACGAGGCCGCGCAGACCAGTTTCAACGTCATCGTTGCCGACACCACCGCACCGATCATCATCAACGCGAACACCGACAAGGTCGTCGAGGCCACGTCGGCCGCCGGCGCCACGGTCAGCTTCGTCAAGCTGATCGCGACCGATGCGGTCGATCCGAACGTGCAGGTCACCTGCTCGTCCGAGTCGGGCTCAGTGTTCGCGCTGGGCACGACTACCGTAACTTGCGGTGCAAACGACGCCAGTGGCAATGTGGCGACGCCGGTGAGCTTCAAGGTCACCGTGCAGGACACCACCGCACCGGCACTGTCGGGCGTGAGCGGCAATCTGATTGCTGAAGCGACCTCCGCCGCCGGGGCTGCGGTGACGTTCGCGCTCCCGACCGCCACCGACCTAGTGGACGGCACTGTAGCCGTAACATGCTCCGAGGCATCGGGCTCGACGTTCGCGCTCGGCTCCACGACGGTGACCTGCTCGGCCACCGACGCGGCGAAGAACACGTCGTCGGCCTCGTTCGACGTAAAGGTGCAGGACAGGACCGCGCCCACGCTCGCCGGGCTGATCGATGTCAGCGC
>CADCUA010000194.1 GCA_902805755.1 uncultured Lysobacter sp. | reverse complement strand
ACGCTCAGCCGCTCGCGGGGCTCGGCGCGCGACACGCCCAGGAAGCGCTCCATCAGGTCCTGCACGATGGGGCTCTTGCCCGCGAAGCCCTCGATGGACTTGCCCAGGGTCAGCGCCTTGGAGAGCGACTCGAACATGCCGCCGTCGCCGCCCACCAGGTCGATGTTGGCGTTGCGCAGCGCCGACGCGATGACTTCCGCGTTTTCCTTCGCCACGTCCTTGCCGGCAGAAATGGAGGCCAGCGCCTGCTCGAGATGCATCTCGAGCGTCATGCGGAACTCCTCGTGACTGCGGGCGTTGTCGGTCAGCGAGTCGATCGCCTCGAACTTCTTCGTCAGGCCTTCGGCTTCGGCGGTGAGCTTCTTGACGGTGACATTTGCCTCCGCGTTGCCGACCGCTTCGACCGACTCGGCATTCGCATGGCCCAGCTTCGCCGTGCCCTCGGCTTCGGCGCCCATGCGCTCGGCGAGCACGCGGGCATCGTTCGTGCCTTCGACCAGCTTGGCCGCCGCCTTGGCTTCGATCACGCGCGCCTCGGCCACGCCCTGCTTCTCGATCGCCATCGCCTCGGCTTCGCGCACGTGCACCTCGGCGAGGCCGGGCGCCGCCTTCTCGGCCTTGATGCCTTCGGCGAGCACACGCTTGGACTCCGCTTCACGGTTCGCCGCTTCGAGCCCGGCCTGCGCCAGCGTGGTGATCTCCACCGCCTTGTGCTTCGCCGCGGTTTCCGAAGCTTCCGCCGCCTTCACCGCCTTGACCAGTGCTTCCTGCGCGGCCGCTTCGGCCGTGAGCACACGGGCCTGCTTATCGCGCTCTGCCTCGGACACGACGCGCACTTCCTTGATGCGTTCTTCCTCGATCGCGACGGTCTTGTCGATCGCGATGCGCTCGCGGGTGATATTCGCAACGTCCTTCTTGCCGACCTCGACAACCTTGTCGCGTTCGACCGCCTGCAGCTGCACTTCGCGGTCGGTGGTGACCTTTTCGAGTTCACGCGCGCGTACGACGCGCTCTTCCTCGATCGCAACCGCGCGCTGGC
>CADCUA010000193.1 GCA_902805755.1 uncultured Lysobacter sp. | reverse complement strand
GCGCGCGTGATCGCCGGTACCGGTTCCGACCTGCATTCATGCATCACCGGTGCGATCGGTGCGCTGCGCGGCCCGAAGCACGGCGGCGCGAACGAAGTCGCGATGGACATCATTGCGCGCTACAACACCGCCGATGAAGCCGAGGTCGATATCCGCGCGCGCATGGAGCGCCGGGAAATCATCATCGGCTTCGGCCACCCGGTGTACACGATCGGCGATCCGCGCAATCCGATCATCAAGGAGCTCTCGCGCAAGCTCTGCACCGACGGCGGCAATCGCATGCTGTTCGACGTGTCCGAGCGCATCGAGACGCTGATGATGGACACCAAGAAGATGTTCCCGAATCTCGATTGGTACTCGGCATCGGCGTATCACATGATGGGCATCCCGACGCCGATGTTCACGCCGCTGTTCGTGATCGCACGCACCACCGGCTGGAGCGCGCACGTGATCGAACAGCGCGAAGACGGCAAGATCATCCGCCCGAGCGCGAACTACACCGGCCCGGAAGATCGCCAGTACGTACCGCTCGAGCAGCGTTGAGGTCTGCGACGCGGTGGCCGTACGGCTGCCGCGTTTTTTTCCGGTTATGCGTGGCGTGTTATGCACGGCGTGGGTGACGCGCCGCGGTTTGTGCGAGTCACAGGACGAGGGGGCACCGCACCAGTTGCGCGGTGCGCACTGCTCGCGGCGCCTGTTATTGCACGGCAGGGCGAATTCAAAGCCCACCCAGTGGGTGGCTCTGCCAAGCCGCGTTGATGCAACGGCTCGCTGCATCGAATTGATGGCCCGAACCTACGAAAAGTGAAGGCCCGGATATCCCGGCGTCGCCACGTACGCTTCCGGCTCACGTCCCAGACGAGACGGCCAGATCACCCGATCAGGAGCGCCGCGGCTTGAGCGACTGCACCCGCAGGAAGGTATGGTCCCCGATCGTCGCGACCTGGTAGGCGTTGCGCCAGCTCGGTTGCGCGATCGCATGTGCGTGGAAATGGCTGGCGCCCGGGACGATTTCCCGACGCTGGCCGGGCGGAAGGGCCCAGTTGCGCTCGGCATCGAATGCCACGTCCATCGCATCGTCCCACGCTTCCACGTTCGTCAGCCGGGTGCGCGGCGAGACCAGCGTGGGCGCGAACTGTTTGCGCGCGGTCACGACCTCGCACACCGAATCGCCCCACAGCCCGCTGTCCCGGCGACGCAGTGCCACTTCAGCAACCGCCTTCTGCCCGCGCAGCGACTGGTCGCGGGCCTCGAGGTAGACCGTCGTGCTCAGGCAGAGCGTGTCGGCGGTCTGGGGTGGCAGCACGGTGGCGAGCCACATGATCCAAGCCAGTTTCATACGAACTCCTTGCTCCGTTGCGTCGTGCACAGGCACTCCATCGCCGGACGGCAAGGAGGGCTGCTTGGACATGGCGTACTGGGGAGGGCTGCGGCTCTACGGCGCGCTTTGCCCGGGCATCAAGCCCGCACGAGGCGGGGGACGCCGGTCCCGCCAAGCCGGCGGCGGGAAAGTGGGCGCACGGTAGCGGCGCCGCGATAAACGTCACGTGAAGCTAAGTCAAGGATTTTCCTTGACTTTTTACGCAATGCTCGAGCTTCACAATGCAGCGGCGAGCCGGCTGCCTTGGGCGATCGCCCGTTTGGCGTCCAGCTCGGCGGCTACATCTGCACCACCAATCACATGCACATCCGGACGAACGCCGAGTTCATCCAGAAGCGGACGGTTCGATTCCTGACCCGCGCACACCACGACATGATCGACCGGCAGCACATGGATTTCCCCCGCGACGCGGATGTGCAGACCGTCGTCGTCGACCTTCAGGTACTCGACACCCCCAAGCATCTGCACGCGTCGGGATTTCAGCGTTGCGCGATGGATCCAGCCCGTGGTCTTGCCCAGTCGCGAACCCGGGCGCCCCGGGCTTCGCTGCAACACCCAGACTTCGCGGGCGGGTGCGTCAGGCTGCGGATCAACCAGGCCGCCGGGACGATCGGTATAGGCAAGGTCGACACCCCACTCCCGCCGCCAGTGCGCGGCCGCGCCCGCTTCGTCGGGGTCGCGCGCCGGTTCGACGAGGAAGGTCGCGACGTCGAACCCGATCCCGCCGGCCCCGATGATCGCCACCCTGCGTCCCACGCTCACGCGGCCCGCAAGGACCTCCTGATAGCCGAGCACCTTGGGATGGTCGCGCCCTTCAAGCGTGAGGTCCCGTGGCTTTACGCCCGTCGCGAGCACGATCTCGTCGAACCCGTGCAGCGCCGCGCCATCGACGCGCGTGCCAAGGCGCACATCCACACCGGTCTCGTGCAAACGGTTGTTGAAGTAGCGAACGGTTTCGTTGAACTCCTCCTTTCCCGGAATACGCCGCGCATAGTTGAACTGCCCACCGATTTCGCTCGCGGCTTCGAACAGCGTCACCCGATGGCCGCGTCCGGCCGCGACGGTTGCGCAGGCCAGGCCTGCCGGCCCCGCACCCACGACGGCAATGCGTTTGGGCCTGGTGGCCGGGTGATAGACGAGTTCGGACTCATGGCAGGCGCGGGGATTGACCAGGCAGGTCGCGCGCGTGTTCTGGAACACATGATCCAGGCAGGCCTGGTTGCAGGCGATGCAGGTGTTGATCGACGCGGCACGGCCCGCGCGTGATTTCGAAACCCACTCGGGATCGGCCAGCAGCGGCCTCGCCATGGACACCATGTCCGCGTCGCCTCGTGCGAGCACCTGTTCGGCAACGGCCGGCATGTTGATGCGGTTGGTCGTGATCAGCGGGATGCCGACATGGGGCCGCAGCCGCCCGGTGATCGGCGTAAATGCCGCGCGCGGCACCGACGTGGCGATCGTCGGCACGCGCGCCTCATGCCAGCCTATGCCCGTATTGATCAGCGTCGCGCCCGCGGCTTCGACAGCCTTTGCCTGCTGGACCACCTCGTCCCATGGCAGGCCGCCCTCCACGAGGTCCAGCATCGACAACCGGTAGATCAGGATGAAGTCCGGCCCGCAGGCCTCGCGGACGCGGCGGACGATCTCAACGGCAAAGCGCATGCGCCGGGTGGCGTCGCCACCGAACCGGTCATCGCGATGGTTCGTCCGTGGCGCGGTGAACTGGTTGAGCAAATAGCCCTCCGAGCCCATCACCTCGACGCCGTCGTAGCCGGCTTCGCGAGCCAGCCTCGCGGTATTGGCGAATGCCCGGATCTGGCGCTCGATGCCTCCCGCGCCGAGCGCGCGCGGCGTAAACGGATTGATCGGCGCCTTGATGCGACTCGGAGCGACCTGCAACGGGTGATAGCCGTAGCGCCCCGAGTGCAGGATCTGCAGACAGATGCGCGCGCCGTGGGAATGCACCGCACGCGTGACCAGTCGATGTCGTTGCACCTGCCACGGCCAGCGAAGCGTGCCGCCCAAGGGTTTCAGCCAGCCGCTCATGTTCGGCGCGAAGCCCCCGGTGACCATCAGTCCAAGACCGGCGGCGGCGCGCTCGCCGAAATACGCGGCGAGCTTGGGGAAATCAGCGGCACGGTCTTCAAGGCCGGTATGCATCGATCCCATCAGCACGCGGTTGGGCAATGTGCAGAAGCCCAGATCGAGCGGCGCGAAAAGATGCGGGAACTGCGGGTGCGGGGCCAGCTCGGACATTTCAGATACGCATGCGTATGGAGCCGCTACGATGCCTTGCACGCGCGCGGACCGCAATCCTGCCGGGCTTGCTCCAGTGCCACATCTGTGCGAGGCGCGCAACGCGCGCAGAGCGCGGATGGGTCGGCAGCGGCAGGACCTCCCCGCGCGGGCCCTCGTCCTGTATTGTTCATCGATCTGCGCGTCGGCCAAGGCTGCTGGCAGCGGGCCGGGGGGGCTCGATGGCCGATGCGCTTGCGCCTTTGTCGGTGCTTGCAACCGCGCTTCTTTGATAGCAGGCAGCT
>CADCUA010000192.1 GCA_902805755.1 uncultured Lysobacter sp. | reverse complement strand
CCTGTCAGCGGCGCGTCGCCGTGTTGCACGAAGCTGCGGCAGATACCCCCGCTGGCATCGCGGAAACTCAGCCCCACTGTCACGTTTGCACCGGGCGACGGAGCGCTCGCAAGCGCGCGATCCAGTCCCTCGGCCAGCGCGCCACGCGCCACCAGCCCACCCTGCTGCATCTGCACCGTCGCGGTGTCGGCGCGTAGCCACAGGCTTGCGGCGAGCACCGCAAGGGACGCCGCCAGCGCGTAGGTCGGCGCATGCCACATCGGGCGCTTCGACCGCGCCGCGCGCGGGGTCAGTGCGACGACGTTGTCCGCGGTCGCGGCAGCCGGATCACGGTGCCCGGTCATCGTCCCGGCGCTCGCGTGAGGCACCTGCAGCAGTGCGGCAAGGCGCGCGGGCACCGGCTCCTCGAGCACGGGGTCGAACGCACCTCGCAGCTGCGCACGTAAGCGCTGCTCACGCTCGATGCGCTGGCGCAGCGCCGGGTCCGCAACGACCGCGGCGGCGACGCGCGCACGGTCTTCCGGCGCGAGTTCGCCGTCGACATAGGCCTGCAACTCGTGTTCGTCGATCCTGTTCATCCGCCCTCGCCCAACAATGCCTGCAACACGGCGCGCGCACGCGCCAAACGGCTGGTGACGGTGCCGATCGGAACCGCCAGCAGTTCGGCGGTCTCGCGATACGACAGGCCCTCCACCAGCACCAGGGCCACCACTTCACGCTGTTCGTCCGGCAACCGCGCCATCGCCGCGGCCACCGACATCGCATCGGTGTGCCGCTCCATGGTTGCCTCGCCCACCAACGCGCCCGCTTCCTCCGGTGCGAACACCCGCTGGCCGCGCGTGCGGGCGCGCAATTCATCCAGCCACGCGTTGCGAAGAATGCCGAACACCCACGCATCCAGCCGCGCGTCCGGCCGCCACTGGTCCGCACGCGAGAGCGCGCGTTCCAGTGCCACCTGCACCAGGTCATCGGCGTCATGGACATTGCCGGCCAGCGTGCGCGCGAGGCGACGCAGGCGCGGCAGCAGTTCGGTAAGGCCCTCGC
>CADCUA010000191.1 GCA_902805755.1 uncultured Lysobacter sp. | reverse complement strand
GTTGCGCCTAATGGACGCGGCCGGCCGCGACGTATCCGGGCTACGGCTATTTCTGGTGGCTGCAGCCGGACGGGCGCTTCGTCGCCACCGGCATCTTCGGCCAGCACATCCACATCGATCCCGATGCACGTATCGTCGTGGCGCTGCACAGCGCGTGGCCGCAGGCGACCGGCGGCGAAGCATCCGCGCACCGCGAGGCGTTTATCGATGCGGTGACCGCTGCAGTCGAGCGCACGCCACTGAGGCGATGAAGCGAGCGCGTTCCCGCGACGCAGCGCTTGCTGCGCCGGTCGCCGTGATCAGCCCGACAGATGCTCGATCGCGGCAACGCTACCCAGACGATCCGATAGCCGCTTGAGCAACGCGAGCCGGTTGTTGCGCACGGCCATGTCATCGACGTTGACCATCACCTGGTCGAAGAACGCATCGACCTGCGGGCGCAAACGCGCGAGCCGACCGAGCACGGCAACATAGTCGCGACGCTCCAGCGCTTCGTCGGTTTCCACGATCGCCGCATCGACCGCGTCGGCGAGTTCGCGCTCGGCGTCCTCGGTGAAGCGTGCGGCATCGATCGCGGTCGGCACCTCGCCTTCGACCTTGCGCAGGATGTTGCGGATGCGCTTGTTCGCCGCGGCGAGCGCCGCGGCTTCCGGCAACGCGGCGAATGCGCCGATTGCCTGCAGACGTGCATCGAAGTCGGGAAGCGAATCGTGCGCGACGTTCTCCACCGCATCGAACTGCACCGAGGCCACGCCGCGGTCGGCGTAATAGCCGCGCAGGCGCTCATACACGAAGCGCGTGACGTCGAACGCGCCGATATCCTTTGCCTGCACCGGCTGCAGCGCGACAGCGCGTTCGATCAGATCATGCAGCAACACATCGAAGCCGCCTTCGAGCAGCGTGCGTGCAAGCCCCAGCGCGTTGCGACGCAGTGCAAACGGATCCTTGTTGCCGGTCGGGCGCAGGCCTGCCGCGAAACCGCCGGCGAGCGTGTCGAGGCGCTCGGCAATCGCAAGCACCTGGCCGACTTTTGAAGGCGCGATCGCATCGCCCGCGAAGCGCGGCATGTAGGCCTCGTCCAGCGCTGCGGCCACTTCTGCGGGCTCGCCTGCGGCCTGCGCGTAATAGCGCCCGGCAATGCCCTGCAGTTCGGGAAACTCACCGACCATGCGCGATTGCAGGTCGTTCTTGGATAGCTGCGCGGCGCGACGTGCGAGTGCAGGATCCACGCCGACGTCCGCTGCGATCGATTCGGCCAGCGCCGCGATGCGCGCGGCCTTGTCGGCAATCGTGCCGAGCTTCGCCTGATAGGTGACGCTGGCCAGGCCCTCGCCCATCGATACGAGACCCTGCTTGAGGTCCTCGTCGAAGAAGAACTTCGCATCGGCGAAACGCGGGCGGATCACGCGCTCGTAGCCCTTGCGCACCTCGCTCTCGTCGCGCGATTCGATGTTCGCGATGCCGACGAAACGCTCGCCGAGTTTGCCGTCGGCATCGAGCACCGGGAAGAACTTCTGGTTCGCCTCCATCGTCGCGATCAGCGCTTCAGATGGCACCGCGAGGAACTCGCGCTCGAAGCTGCACAGCACGGCTTTCGGCCATTCGGTCAGGCCATTGACCTCGGCGAGGATGCCCGCGTCGACGCGCGCGGTGCCACCGGCGCTACGCGCAGCGGCTTCAACCTCCGACACGATGCGCGTGCGGCGCTCGTCGGGATCGGCGAGCACATGCGCCGCGCGCAGAGTCTCGACGTAAGTCGCCGGCGAAGCGATCTCGACCGCACCGCCATGCATGAAGCGATGACCGCGCGAGATGCGCCCGCTGCGCACGCCCAGAACCTCCGCATCGACCACCGCATCGCCCAGCAACAGCACCAGCCAGTGCACGGGCCGTGCAAAACCATACTCGCGCGCGCCCCAGCGCATCGGCTTGGGAATCGGCATCGCCGCCAGCGCTTCGCGCACGATCTCCGGCAGCAGCGCCGCGGTCGATGCGCCGGGCTTGACCGCGCGATGCACGAAACGCTCGCCCTTGTTGTCGCTGGTCTTGTCCAGCTGCGTCCACTCGACGCCGGCCTTCGCCGCAAACCCCTGCAGCGCCTTCGTTGGCGCGCCGTTCGTATCGAGTGCAATGTTCAGATACGGCCCGAGCACTTCGGACTTCTGTTCCGGTTGCTCGGCGGCAACGCCCGGCAACGACACCGCGATGCGGCGCGGCGTGTACAGCGGCTTCGCGTCGCCACGCTCGAACGCGATGCCGCGCTTGCCCAGCCCCTCGAGCACGCCATCGAAAAACGCCTGCGCCAGGCTTGCGAGCGCCTTGACCGGCAGCTCCTCGGTGCCCAGTTCGATCAGAAGGGGCTTCATGCGTTGTCTTCCTTCGCGCCTTTCGGCTGTGGCACATAGAACGGGGCGTAGAACTGCTTGAACACGTCCAGCGCCTCGCAGCGCGCAACGTGTGCGGCCAGCGCAGGCCAGCGCGCCAGCACCAGCGGCACCGCTTCGACGAGATAGGTGGCGTAGCAGACGACGGTGATGTCTGCGAGCGTCATCGCCTCGCCCACCAGCCACTGGCCGTCGCGCGCGGCGCAGCCCGCATCAAGCGCGCCGAGTGCGCCTTCGACCTGGGTCAGGCTGCGTGCCAGAAACGTCTTCGATTGCGTCGCGTCGGAATGGAAAATGCGCTCAAGCGCCAGCGCGACGCCCCGGTCGGCCGCACCACTGGCCAGGCCGATCAGCCGCAGCGCGTCGCGGCGCTCGCGGCCCGAGGGCAACAACGCCAGATGCGGCGCTTCGTGCTCCAGCCAGTCTAGGATCAGCGCCGACTCGGTCAGCACTTCGCCGTCGTCCAGCACCAGCACCGGCACCCGGCCGAGCGGGCTGTATTCGCGGATGCGGTCGAAGTCGGCGCCCACCGACCACGCGCGGTGCTCGAACGTGTAACCGGCCAGCGTCAGCGCGATCGCGACGCGGCGCGTGAACGGGGAATCGAACAGGCCGATCAGGATCATGCCGGTGCCTGCGCGCGCTTGAGGCCGGGGAAGCCGAGCTTCTCGCGCTGGGCAAAATAGGCCTCGGCCACGCCCTGCGCGATGCGGCGCACGCGCAGGATGTAGCGCTGGCGCTCGGTCACGCTGATTGCACGACGCGCATCGAGCAGGTTGAACGAATGCGAGGCCTTGCAGACCTGGTCGTACGCGGGCAGCGGCAGGCCCAGCTCGACGAGTTTCAACGCCTCGGCTTCGCATGCATCGAAACGGTGGAACAGCTCGGCGACATCGGCGTGCTCGAAGTTGTACGCGCTCTGCTCGACCTCGTTCTGGTGGTAGACGTCGCGATAGGTCACCGGCGTGCCGTCCGGGCCGTACGTCCATACCAGGTCGAACACGTTGTCGACGTTCTGCAGGTACATGCACAGCCGCTCGAGACCGTAGGTGATCTCGCCGAGCACCGGCTTGCACTCCATGCCGCCGGCTTGCTGGAAGTAGGTGAACTGCGTGACTTCCATGCCGTTGAGCCAGACTTCCCAGCCCAGTCCCCAGGCGCCGAGCGTGGGCGATTCCCAGTTGTCCTCGACCAGGCGCAGGTCGTGCACCTGCGGATCCACACCGAGCGCCTTGAGCGAGTCGAAGTACAGCTCGACGATGTTGTCGGGCGAGGGCTTCATCGCCACCTGGTACTGGTAATAGCGCTGCAGCCGGTTCGGGTTCTCGCCGTAACGGCCGTCGGTGGGGCGGCGGCAGGGTTGCACGTAGGCGGCATTCCACGGCTCCGGACCGAGCGCGCGCAGGAACGTGGCGGGGTGGAACGTGCCGGCGCCGACTTCGAGGTCGAGCGGCTGGATCAGCACGCAACCGGCTTTCGCCCAGTAGGCGTTGAGGCGCAGGATCAGGTCCTGGAACGTGGGCGAGACAAGCTGCGGTG
>CADCUA010000190.1 GCA_902805755.1 uncultured Lysobacter sp. | reverse complement strand
ATCAGGACGACCAGCAGAACCTGAGCGGCCGCGGCGTGAATGAGCAGGGTTCGGGTCAGAACCAGAGCGGTCGCTCGCAGGATCAGCAGGGCGGTTCGCAGAACCTGCAGGGCCAGCAGAGCGGTTCGAAGAACGCCGGCTCGCAGCAGGGCCAGGGTCAGAATGACCGCAGCTGGAATGACCAGGGCGATCGTTCGCGCCAGTAATGCGGCGCAGTAACGAAAGCGGCGTTTTCGCCGCTACACGAAAGGGCAGCTTCGGCTGCCCTTTTTTATTGACCGCCCGGAAGAGCGATGCATCGTGCATTCTCGCCATGCAGAAACTGCTACGCAGGCCGATCAGTCGCCTTCGTTCTTCAGCCCGGTTGCGCCCGCGAAAGAAGTTCATCGCCGCATCGAAGGCGTTCTGATCGCGTTGACGGACGCGGCCACGGAAGCCTGATCCCGGTCCAGCCTGCAAAGTCTTTTGCCGCAGCCCACGTCGATCGAACTGCCCGGGCGCCTCATGGTGCCGATGCGTCTTCAGAGGCCGTAGCACAGGCCTATCCTTCACCGTTTTGTTGTGCCGTCCGCACCGGGTTTTTATCCGAGTTGCGCAGCGTAAGCACGTTTGCACGCTGATTCCGCAGTCATGCTTTAACGCTGCGAGAACACCGGCAGGTGCACGCTTTGTTGCATACGTAGGCTGCGTGTCATGCTTGAGCCTGGATTGTTCGGCATGTTGCGCGCTGCGCGCCTGATCGGTTGCGCTGTGCTCGTGGAGTTCGGCACGGCCGATTCGACGATCGCCGGGCCAGACGCGGAGTGGAGCGGCGTTGTATTTCGCTATCGCCTGGAGGCGCGCCCGATGCATCGAACCATAGAAGCTTCTGTGCCCTCGGCCAGCACAGACGCGATCGTCCGCAAGCTGGAGGAAAACGCGTGCGTCGTAGGCTTGAACGTGCTCCGGAATGCATCCATCAAGCCGCCGGGCGACACGTTGTTGATCCATGTGCTGAACCGGGGCGCCGACGACGTGTTGCGGACGATTCGCGACCACGTGCCGGGTGGTT
>CADCUA010000189.1 GCA_902805755.1 uncultured Lysobacter sp. | reverse complement strand
AGGTCGGGAAGCGCACGGTGGTCATGCCGACCGCCGGGTAGTTGTTGACCGCCGTGCCGTTGCAACCCGAGGTGCACTCGAAGGTCGACGCCTTCACCTGCAGGCCCACACGCATCGACAGGGCGCCATCGTCATACCACACCGAGGCGTTCCACGAGTGGCGCGGCTCGCCGGCCACCGGCAGGACCTGGCCGCTGATCAGGTCGAGCATGCCGGCGCCGGTCAGGGTCGACTTGTTGCGGGTGTAGTTCGCGTCCACGCCGGTGTAGCGCAGGTACCACGGCAGGACGGTGAAGGCCACCTTGGCCGACACTTCGAAACCCTTGCGGGTGAACGGGATCTGGTTGGTCCAGCGGCGCTGGGTGAAGACCAGGTCGGCCAGCTGCCTGCCGGTCTGCGGATCGACGGCGTCGGAGCCGGCGAACGGACGGACGTTGTCGACCGTTTCGATCAGGGTCGGGGCACCGGTGATGCCTTCCTGCTTGTAGACGGCGCCGGCCAGCATGATGTCGCGGTTGGCATACCATTCCAGCGACAGGTTCTGGTTATGGTTGGTCAGCGGCTTGATCTCCGGGTTGCCCATGATGTCGGAACAGCGCATGCTCACCTCGGAGCCGTCGTCGTCGCGCTCGATCAGGTTGCGGCCATCGAAAATGCAGGTGCCGTTCGGGATCAGGCGGCCGGCAACCGGACGCGCGATGGTCTTGCCCCAGTTGTAGCGCAGGACCAGCTTGTCCGGAACCAGCCAGGTATTCAGGTTGGCCGACGGCAGGTAGTCGGTGGTGCTCGCATTGATCGCGGTTTCCTTGCGATAGACCCGGGTGCTGATCCCGTTCGGGTTGTTCGGATCGAGCGGATTGTAGCTGGCTGTCGGCACGATCGAGTTGAAGGTCAGCTGGCCGCTGCCCACCACCTTGGTCTTCACGGCGCGCACGCCGACGTTGCCGTCAAAGGTGATGCCGAACGGGAGCGAGCGCTGGGTGAACGGCACGCGGTCGACCTCGAAATTGGCCATCAGGTAGCCGGCATCCACGGTCTCGGCGATCGAGTTC
>CADCUA010000188.1 GCA_902805755.1 uncultured Lysobacter sp. | reverse complement strand
TGCAAGCCCGGCGCGATGATCCATTCCGCCGAGCGCGCCGCGTCCTGGCCCTGCAGCTCATCGGCGATTTCCGCTGCGATGCGGCTGAGGTCGGCGGTCTCCAGCTTGAGCTCACCGCGCGTCACTCGCGACATCTTCAACATCGCGTCGATCAGGTCGCTCATCCGCGCCGCGCCGCGGCGTACCCGCGCGAGGTAGTCGCGACCGGTGTCGTCGAGCAGCGCGCCATAGCGCTCCGTCAGCACGCGGCTGAAGCCATCGATCGCCCGCAATGGCGCGCGCAGGTCGTGCGACACGCTATAGGCAAACGACTCCAGCTCCTGGTTCGCCTGGCTCAGCTCCCGCGTGCGCAGCGCGACGCGTGCTTCCAGGGTCCGGTTCAACGCATGGATGCGGGCCTCGGCGCGCAGCCGTTCGGTCACGTCCTCGATGTGCACCAGGCAACTCACGTCCTCGCCGACGTTGCCCGGCACCGGCGAGTACGTCAGCTGCACATGGCGCAAAACTCCGTCCCCACGCTGCAGGCGACGCGTCGAGCGGGTGACACCGCCCTCGGCGGGTGTGTTCGGGCGATCGACTTCCGGCATCAGCTTCTCGAAGAGCGACGCGAACACCATGCCCTGCAATTCGGTTCGCGTCCGACCTATCGTCAGCGCGAACGCGGGATTGACCTCGACGACACGACCCTGGCTGTCCAGCAGCGCATTGCCCACGACCGAATGTTCCAGGGCCATTCGGAACCGCTGTTCGCTGCGTCGGTAATCCTCCGTCATCCGCATGGCGATCGTCCGTCCGCGCGCTTCCGTGCGCGCCAGCATCCAGGCGACCGCATACATCAGGAACGAGGCGAAGATGCCGAGCGCGAGCGTGTCCTGTAGCACCTGCAGGCGGGGCGCTGCGACGTTGACCGGTGGCGAGTCGAAATCCAGTCGCCAGCGTCGGCCGTACTGGACGACCGTGCGGCTGTGCTTGAACGCGGGCGCGTCGTCGGTGCTCCCGTATGCATTGGTGAAAAGCAGCTCCGGATCGCCCGTCACATCGTAAATGCGGAAGCGCACGTCAGCCCGGATCTGACCCAGAGAGGCCGTCACGAAGCGGCGCATGCGAAAGGGCGTGTACACCCATCCCACCAGCGAGCGTCGTCGGTCCGAGAGGTTGTCCGGATGCTGGCCAGCTTTGTAGACCGGCAGGTAGAGCAGCAGGCCGGTGGTCTTGAGACTGGCGTCCTGGATCAGTTGCACGGGGCCGGTCAGGCGAACGGTGCCCGTGTCGGCAGCGGCCTGCATGGCGGAGCGGCGCACGGGTTCGGCGTACATGTCGAACCCGAGCGCGGCGAGGTTGCCGGCGGAACGCGGCTCGAGATAGAGAACCGGGCCGTAGGCGTCGCGCAGACCTCGCGGAAACACAGTGAGTCGCCCGAATCCGGCATCACGCCATTGGAGTTGCAGGTCATCCAGCGCCGCACTGGGTGCGTACGCGGCAAATCCGAGGCCCAGCAGCGCCGGGAACCGCTGCACGAGTTCCATGCCGTCGACATATGCACGCCACTGCGTCGGCGTCGGGCGCGAGACCGAGGCGAACAGCGATGCGCCACCGCGCGTGACCAGCTCGTAATGGATGAGGCGTTGCTCGAGCAGATCCGCAACGGCATCGGTGTGAGCGATGAACGCGACCTCCGCCGCCCGCAGCTCGCGCATGCGCACCGCATTCCACGTGGCGAAGACGAGCGCTAGCGATCCGATCAGTACGGCGAGCGCAAGCGCGTGGCCGCCGCCTGGAATCAGACGTCTGAGCGGACTGGCAGTTTGCGGAGTGGCGGGGGGACCATCCATGTGCCCGCAGAATAAGCGGCGCGACGGTCAAAGCCCAGCGTGCCGTGCCGCCGACACCACTGGACGTGGAGGTCAGACGTCCCCGATCAGCGTCGCGAGGGCCCGACTGTCCCTCACCGCCGTGACTTCGGTCAGGAGCAGTTGCAGCGCGACTTCGCGCTGCAGGCAGTCCGCGAGGTCCCTCAAGGCCTGCAATTGATTCATATCGAATGCACGCGGGCGCCGGTCGATCACGCACAACGTTCCGATAGCGAGGCCGCCGGGCACGAACACCGGTGCGCCTGCGTAGAAGCGGATGTGCGGCTCGCCCGTTACCAGCGGATTATCGGCAAAGCGTTCATCCGCCGACGCGTCGGGGATGTAGAACACGCCCTGCTCATGGATGGCGTGTGCGCAGAAGGACACGCGGCGCGGGGTTTCGCTGACCGCAAGCCCATCGCAGCCTTTGAACCATTGCCGGTTCGCATCAACCAGCGAGATCACGGCGATCGGCACGTCGCAAAGCGCCTTCGCGAGCCGGACGAACCGATCGAAGCGAGCTTCGCTCGGCGTGTCCAGCAAGCCGATAGCGCGCAGCGCCGCGAGTCGCGCGGCTTCATTCAACGGTGTCGGCGCTTCTTTCATAGGTCGTTACCGGGTTGCGATGGCTGGCGCACGATGCCGACAGCCGGCCCGGCACGTGAGCGGCGCGCGGGTCACTGGGCGAGCTAACGGCCGCTCACTGCGGAACTTGACTCGATTTGTGCGCCGATGCGAACGAAAGGGACACGGATCATCGCTCCCGGTGCCGCATGCCCGGTGCCAAAAACGAAAAGGGCCGCAACCCCGTGTTTTGGGAGTTGCGGCCCTGGACGTGCATCTGTCGATGCGTATTGGTGGAGGTGGGCGGAATCGAACCGCCGTCCGAAGGCACTCCATCCCCGGTCCTACATGCTTAGCTCGCCGTTGGTTCTCGTCCCGAGGCAGCACGGCGTGCAAAGCGCACCCCAGGACAAGCCCGCTTTAGGTTAACCGGAGACTGACGGGCAGCCATCACCGGCGATTCCGTGATAATGACCCTACGCAGCGAGCACGGACACAAGCTGTTTCGGGGCTTACGCCTTAAGCGGCGAGAGCGTAGTTGTCGTCGTTGGCAACTAGAGTTTTGCAGCTGGATTAACGAGGAAAGCTACCCCCTCGGCATGCACCAGGCGATTTCGCAACCCCCGTCGAAGCCAGTGCACCCCCGGGGAAAACGTTGTATCGCGTGACCGGGCCAGTATAGGCGCAGCAAGCGACCTGATGCACATGTCGTGCGCAAGTCGCCAGCTACGGTTCACCCCGGCGACGACGGCCCCAGTGCCGCAGCGGCACGATCGTGTCCTCCGCACACACCGCGAGTTGCTCGCCGGGCGCGAGCTCGACAGCGATGCCACCGGTAAACGCCGAGAACGCCGGCAGCACCGTCAGCCTTTCGCGCAGCCAGAACGCCGGCCAGCGGCGCGCACCGAGCCCGGGCAGCCCGACGCACGGGTGCACGTGGCCGCAGATCACGTGCAAGCGCGCGTGCGCCTGCGGCTCATGGCGCAGTGCGAAGGGCCCGGTGTCTATCGCCTCGCCCAGCAGCGTGATGTCCAGCCCCGCGCCGGCCAGCGCCCGATCGTGATTGCCCGCGAGTGCCGCCACCGCCACCGCGCTGTTCGCCGATCGCCAGGCCTCCCAGCTTTCACGCCAGGCGCTCGCGGGCGCAGGGCCGTGGAGGACATCGCCCAGGATCCACACTTCGCTTGCGCCCGTCGCATCGAGCAACGCCGAAAGTCTTTGCAGATCGTGAGTCGTGCCGCCGCGGGGAAGGCCGATGCCGGCGCGACGGAAGACATCGGCCTTGCCCAGGTGGAGATCGGAGAGCAGCAAGCGACGATAGCGCGGCCAGTGAAGCGCGCGCCCCGCCAGCAGTTCGACCGGCTCGCCCGCCAGTTCAATAGCCATGCTAGCGGCCATGTCGGCGCTCGAGCTGGGCGGCCGCGCGCTGCACGCGCTCCTTCCAGTCTTCGGTACTCAATTGGCCGCGTTTGCCTTCCGCCCACAGCGGGAACGACCGCGGCGTCAGGCTCGCCGGCTGTGTCCAT
>CADCUA010000187.1 GCA_902805755.1 uncultured Lysobacter sp. | reverse complement strand
GGCAACGCCGCGGTTGCGGCGTTTGCCAGAATAGGGTCTTTACGCCCGGCATCTTGGCCGGTTCGAGAGGACCCGATGACTTCTTTTTACCTGACCCTCCGGCTCACCCTCGCCTCCAGCCTGCTCGGCATCAACCTGCTGCTGGGCGGCTGCGCCAGCACGGGCGGCCCCGTCAGCCTGACGGAAGTGCGCGAATTCGCCGATGCCTCGGCAAAACTCGGCGGCTACGGCGAGCTGTCGCGCCGCTACCGCGACACCTATGAGCGCGAGCAGCCCTACCTGCCCGCGGGCGCCGACAAGATCGCCCGCGAGAACGATGCCAAGCGGCGTGCGGTGTACGAAGATTTCGTGGCCGTGCAAAAGGCGCTCGTGCTCTACATGCAGACGCTGAGCCTGCTGGCCGGCGACGCGCGCTACGACCTGAGCGCACAGATCGACGACCTCGGCAATGGCCTGAAGGCGAATACCGAGTCCGGCCTGCAGCAACGCCACATCACGGCCTACACGGGCCTGACCCGGCTGCTGACGCGCGTGATCGCCTCCGGGTACCAGAACCGCAGCGTGGAAACCATGGTGCGCGACGGCGATGCCGACGTGCAGGCCCTGCTCGACGCCATGATCTCGCTCACCCGCCTCTACTACAAGACCAACGAGAATGAGAAGAAGACGATTCTCGGCATCTTCGATGTCGAGATCCCGTTCTCGACGCGCAACTCGGACCGCATGCTGGTGACACTGGCCAAGGTGCATTACCTGAACAAGGCCACCGAATACAAGCTCGTCGACCGCCGCTACGAGCTGGCCCTGCAGGGCCTGACCAAGGTGGCGCTGGGGCACCAGAAGATGCGCGAGAACCTCGGCAAGCTGTCGAACGATGAAGTCCGGCGCCTGCTGGCCAACTACGGACGCGACCTGCGCACCATCCGCGACGGGCTGTCCGGCGACTGACAGGAGAGCACATGGCTACCACCCCGACCCGTTCCGGCAGCGCTTCCGCCGCCAGCCCTGCCCCAGACACCCTGGGCGACCCCGCGTCCGCCGTGCTGCCCGACGGC
>CADCUA010000186.1 GCA_902805755.1 uncultured Lysobacter sp. | reverse complement strand
AGCCGGCGCGGACATGATCTTCCCGGAAGCGATGAAGACGCTTGAGGACTATCGCCGTTTCAAGGCCGCCGTGAAGGTGCCAATCCTTGCGAACCTGACCGAGTTCGGCTCGACACCGTTTTTTACCACCGAAGAGTTGCGCGAGGCGAACGTCGATATCGCGCTGTATTGCTGCGGTGCGTACCGCGCGATGAACAAGGCGGCGCTGAACTTCTACGAGACCGTTCGTCGCGAGGGTACGCAGAAGAACATCATCGACACGTTGCAGACGCGTGCCGAGCTGTACGACTTCCTCGATTACCACCGCTACGAGGACAAGCTTGACGAGCTGTTCGCCCAGGACGGGCAGAAATAAAAGGTCGGCCGACGGACGGGGCAGGGAGTGCTGACAAGCACCCTGTCTCGCTCCGCCGGCGCGTCCGGTCGCCTCCGGCTGCGATGGCATCTTCTGCCAGACAGCAGCCGGTGCGACCCCCGGGGCCGCAAAAAGGCGTTGTTCCAAAAGCCGATCGTTCTTCCTCCATCCAACGTTGCCCCGGCCGCCACCCGGTCACCGCGGTAACGGCCATCCAAATCCAGGAGACATTCGATGACAGAGACCGCGCAGGTTCTGCCCAAGGTCAAGAAATCCGTCGCGCTGAGCGGCACCGCAGCCGGCAACACGGCGCTGTGCACGGTCGGGCGCAGCGGCAACGACCTGCATTACCGCGGCTATGACATCCACGACCTGGCCACGAAATCCACGTTCGAGGAAGTCGCGCACCTGCTGGTGCACGGCGTGCTGCCGACCAACGCGCAGCTGCGTGCGTACAAGGCGAAACTCAAGCGTCTGCGCGGGCTGCCGGCGATCGTCACCGAGGCGCTGGAGCTGATCCCGGCGAACGCGCATCCGATGGATGTATTGCGCAGCGGTTGCTCGGTGCTTGGCACGGTGCTGCCCGAACGCGAAGGCCATCCGGCCGCCGAGGCGCGTGACATCGCCGACAAGCTGATCGCGAGCTTCGGTTCAATGCTGCTGTACTGGTGGCACTTCACGCGTAACGGCCGCCGCATCG
>CADCUA010000185.1 GCA_902805755.1 uncultured Lysobacter sp. | reverse complement strand
AATGACGGTGATGCGGTCGGAAATGGCATAGGTCTGGTCGAGGAAATGGGTGACGAACAGGATCGCCATGCCCTGCTCGCGCAGCGAACGCAGCACCGAGAACAGCAGCTGGACTTCGTTCTCGTCGAGGCTGGAGGTGGGCTCGTCGAGGATCAGGACCTTGCTTGAAATGTTCAGGGCGCGCGCGATCGCCACCATCTGCTGCACCGCGAGCGGATAGTTTGATAAGGGCTTGCTGACGTCGATGCGGATCTGCAGGCGCGCCAGCAGTTCGGTTGCCTGGCGGCGCATGGCGCGCCAGTCGATCATCCCGAAGCGGCGCGGATAGCGTCCGATGAAGATGTTTTCCGCGACCGACAGGTTCGGGCACAGGTTCACCTCCTGGTACACCGTGCTGATGCCGAGCTGCTGCGCGTCCTGGGTGGAAGTGGGCGCGATCGTCGTCCCGTCGAGGACGATGCTGCCGCGCTCGGGCTGGTAGACGCCGGTGAGGACCTTGATGAGGGTCGACTTGCCGGCGCCGTTCTGGCCCATCAGCGTGTGGACTTCGCCGGGGAACAGGCGCAGGCCCGCATCCGACAGCGCCTTCACGCCCGGGAATTGCTTGTGGATGCCGGTCACTTCCAGGACCGGCGCCACGGTGGTCGAGGCGAGCATGGCCGCCTCAGTATTTACGGTTCGGGAATTCCTTGGCCGCGACTTCAGCTGGGAACACACCCTCGTTCACGGTAATACGCTTCGGCACCGGCTTGCCTGCCTTGACCGCCTGCGCGGTCTGGATCAGCTGCGGCCCGAGCAGCGGGTTGCACTCGACGGTGACGTTGAGCTTACCCTGCAACATGGCCTCGAAGGCCCCGCGCACGCCGTCGATCGACACCACCAGGATGTCCTTGCCCGGCTTGAAGCCCGCTTCCTCGATGGCCTGGATCGCGCCGATCGCCATGTCGTCGTTGTGCGCGTACAGCACGTTGATGTTCTTGCCCTCGGACTTGAGGAAGGCTTCCATGACTTCCTTGCCCTTGGCGCGGGTGAAGTCGCCGGTCTGCGAACGCACGAT
>CADCUA010000184.1 GCA_902805755.1 uncultured Lysobacter sp. | reverse complement strand
TGGCATTACGACCGGAGCAAACCCGAGACGTACGACGAGCTGCAGCGTCTGGAAGCAAATGGTGAAATCAGCACCAGCGGCCCGGACGCACAGGCCTGGCTCGGCGTGCCGCTGATGCTGGGCGAGCGCGTGATGGGCCTGCTTGCGGTGCAGAGCTACACGCCGGGTTCGGGGTACAGCGACCGCGACCGTGAACTACTGACGTTCATCTCCTACCAGATCGCGAACGGCCTGGAACGCCAGCGCGCGGCGGCCGAGCTCAAGCACGCGTATGCCGACCTGGAGCGTCGCGTGTCCGAACGCACGCTCGAACTCTCCGAGCAGATCGAGGTGCGCGAGCAGATCGAGCAGCGCCTCAAGCACCAGGTGCTGCACGATTCGCTCACCGGCCTGCCGAACCGCGCCTACCTGCGTGACCAGCTGACGCGCGCGCTGGCCCATCGCGAACGTGATCCGGACTACTGTTTCGCCGTGCTGTTCATGGATCTGGACCGCTTCAAGGTCATCAACGACAGCGTCGGCCACCTCGTCGGCGACGTGCTGCTGAAAGAAGTCGCTCAGCGTTTTTCGAAATGCATCCGCGGCGGGCGCGACATGGTCGCGCGCCTGGGCGGCGACGAATTCGCGATCCTGATGGAACTCGACAACCCCGATGGCGCGATGCGCATGGCGCAGCGCGTGATCGAGGCACTGCGTGAGCCGGTGCGCGTGGAAGGCAAGGAACTGTTCACCGGCGTCAGCGTCGGCATCGCGCTGGGCTCACCGCATTACACCTCGCCGGAAGATCTTCTGCGCGATGCGGACATCGCGATGTACCGCGCGAAATCCGGCGGCCGCCACCGCTTCGAAGTGTTCGACGAGGAACTGCACGACCAGGCGCTGCAGTTGCTGGAAACCGAAAGCGACCTGCGCCGCGGCATGACGCGCCACGAGTTCGTGCCCTACTTCCAGCCGATCGTGCGCCTGGATGACGCCAGCATCGTCGGTTACGAAGCGCTGATGCGCTGGAACCACCCCGAGCGCGGCGTGCTCGCACCGGGCGCGTTCCTGCACGTGGCCGAAGCCAGCGGCAACATGGAAGCGCTGGACTGGCAGATCTTCGAGCATTCGATGCGCATGATCCCGCGGCTGCTGGCGCCGGGGCAGTACGTGAACCTCAATTTCTCGCCGCGGCATTTCCGCTCGCCGGATCTGGACGAGCGTTTCCTGCAACTGATCGAGACGACCGGCGTGGAGCCGTCGCAGGTGCGCATCGAAATCACCGAAGGCGCGCTGCTGGAAAACCCCGAACAGATCGGCCAGGTCTTCAGCCGCCTGCGCGAACGCGGCGTGCATATCGCACTCGACGACTTCGGCACCGGCTACTCGTCATTGAGCTATCTGCACCGCTTCCGCATGCACACGCTGAAGATCGACCGATCGTTCGTCGGCGACCTGCGGCCCGAGGACGAGGAAGGCGGCAGCTGCGCGATCGTGCGCGCGATCCTCGCGCTGTCGCGTTCGCAGCACATGGACGTGGTCGCTGAAGGCGTGGAAACCGAAGCGCAGCGCCAGGGCCTGCTCGCGCTGGGATGCGAACTCGGCCAGGGCTATTTCTTCGCCCGCCCCGAGTCGCTGCATACGATCCTGTCCCGGCGCGGCTGAGGACGCGAGCCGCATTGCGGCCCGACCACGACGCGGTACGACGTGCGCCGCGGATCTACGCGGCGTTCTCGATGATCCGCAAGCCCTGTCGGCCTACGACGCTACGGCTCCTGCCTGGCTGGGCAGGACGATGCGGAACGTCGTGCCCGAACCGATCGCGGACGTGATCTCGATCCGGCCCGCTAGCGCTTCGACGATGTGCCGCACCAGCGCGAGGCCCAGGCCCACGCCCGGAATCGCCTTGCGGCGCAGCGGCTCGAGCTGTTCGAACGGTTCGAAGATGCGCTCCAGATCGACCTGGGCGATGCCGATGCCGGTGTCGTGCACCTCGATCGCATGCGTGCCGTGCGCGGAAGTGATACGCACGGTGACGGTGCCCTCGTGGGTGAACTTGAGCGCGTTCGACACCAGGTTCGACACCGCGACCGCCAGCAGGCGACGGTCGCTTTCGAGTACCGGCAGTGGACCCGGCGGCGGCTCGAGTGACAGCACGACGCCGGGCGGCACGGTATCGCGGTGCTGCTGCACGACATCGGCCACGAGCTCGAGCACATCCAGCGGTTCCCGACGGGCGTCGAGCTGTCCGCTTTCAGCGCGGGTGTATTCCAGCAGGCCCTCGACCAGCGACGCCATCTGCTGGCTCGCGCGCACCGAGCGCTCGATGCGCGGCCGCAACGCCTCCGGCAGCTGCGCCGGATCGCGCGCGAGCAGCTGCAGGTTGAGGTGGATCGTCGACAGCGGCGTGCGCAGTTCGTGCGAGATCATCCCCAGGAAATAGCTCTTCGCGCGCGTCGCGCGCTCGGCCTGTTCGCGTGCGACTTCAGCCGCCGACAGGGCCGTGCGCAGCTGCCGGTTCTTCGCGCTGACCTGCAGCGCGAGGTCATCCAGATCGGTGGCCAGCGTCGCCAGTTCCGTGCGCAGGATGTCGCCCGCGCGCTTTGCGGTCAGCAGATTGCCGGCGCGGGCGAGCAGCTCCTGCGTGCGGAACGGCTTGGTGAGGTAATCCTGGGCACCGTTTGCAAGCAGCTGCACGCGCAGCTCGTCGTCGGCCTTCGCGGTCAGCAGCAGGATCGGAACGGCATCGAAGCGCGTCTGCGAGCGCAACGCCGCGACCAGCTGATCGCCGCTCATGCGCGGCATCATGACGTCGGTGACGACGAGGTCCGGCGACATCGCCAAGGCCTTCGCCAGCCCTTCTTCCCCATCGACGGCCGTGGTCACGTTGAACGCCTGTGCGAGCGCATCGGCAACGAATGCGCGCATGTCGGCATTGTCTTCGACCAGCAGCACGTCCGGCCGGCCGGCCACGTGCGGCGGCGCTTCGCCTGACGCCACCGCCGCGCCGCTTGCGAGCTCGTGCAATGCACCGCTCAACGCGACGTGGGACGCATCCAGCTCCGGCTGCCGCTGCGGTGAAGCGTGGCCATCGGCAGGCTGCAGCGGCATCGTGACTTCGAATGCCGCGCCGCCTTCAGGCGCATCGCCGACCGTCACCCGTCCGCCGTGCAGCTCCACGAATTCCTTGACGATCGCAAGCCCCAGGCCCGTGCCCCCGTGCACGCGCGTGGAATCGCCTTCGGCCTGGCGGAACCGCTCGAAGATCAGTTCGCGCTGCTCGGCAGGCACGCCCGGCCCGCTGTCGGTCACCAGCAACTGCAGCGATTCGCCCTGCGCCTGCAGGCGTGCATTCACCACGCCGCCGTGCGGCGTGAACTTGAACGCATTCGACAGCAGGTTGACGAAGACACGCTCGAGCTTGTCGGCATCGGCCTGCACGACGCACGGCGCGGTTGCTTCGACACGGAAGCGCAATGCGCGCTGCTCGGCCGCGACTTCGAACTGCGACGCGACGCGGCGCAGCCACGCGGCGGCGTCGAACTCGGTGTAGGCCACCTGCGCGTTACCGGCCTCGACCTTTGCCAGGTCGAGCAGATCGTTGACGTGCTTGAGCAGCACCTGCCCGTTCGCCTCGATGCTGGCCAGCTGGCGGCGCTGGTCGGACGTCAGGTTGTCGCTGCCCAGCAGGCGTTCCACCGGCCCGAGGATCAACGCCAGCGGCGTGCGCAATTCGTGGCTGATATTGGCGAAGAACTGGCTGCGCAGCTCATCCAATTCACGCACGCGCGCGAACATCAGCTCGAGCTCGGCATGCGTGCTCTCGAGACGGATACGCCGCTCTTCCGACAGCCGCGCGGCATGCACGACGGCCTCCACCTGCGGTCGCACGTAAAGCAGCGCGATCGCGGTTGCGACCGAAGCCGCGGCCGTGGCCGCCTTCACCAAGCCTTCGGCGATGTAGT
>CADCUA010000183.1 GCA_902805755.1 uncultured Lysobacter sp. | reverse complement strand
GTCGTCGAGGTCCGTGATCGGATACGCATCGTCCATCGCGAACTCGTTCACCGCACCGTCCTGTCCGAAGCGCGGGCCGTCCCAGCCCTCGCGCTCGGCGTCGCGCTCGCGGCAGAACAGCAGCGCCTCGCCGTGCTTGCGGCCGGGCACCAGCACCAGCACCGCGTCGGGTTCCGGAAAGCCGGTGAGGTACAGAAGATCCGAGTCCTGCCGGTACGGGTAATACGTGTCGCGGCTGCGGATGCGCTCGATCGCCGCCGGCACGACGATGATCGCGTCCTCGCCGGCCAGGCGCATGAGCTGTTTGCGGCGGCGCGCGTATTGCGCCGCCGATATGCCCGCAACCGCCGCCATCAGTTCAGGCTCTGGCGATGCTGCGCGGCGAGCACGCAGTCCCCGTGCAACAGCAGCGTGGCCACGCGCACGAACTCCTCGATCTCCACCAGCGCCTCTTCGTCCTCCTCGTCGCCGTCGTCCTGCGGCGTCGCGGCGGCCAGCTTCGCAAGGTCGGTCAGCGCTTCGCTGCTTTCGTCCGAAAGCTTCGGTGAGCCGCCGGCCGCCAGGCCGAACGAGCCGAGAAACCCGCGGCACCAGTCGAACAGCGCGCCACTGCGCTCGGCGAGCGAGGTGTCGTCTGCCGGCAGCAGCAGGTCGAACTCGAAGCTGCGGTCGGCGAGCTGCGCGGCGCTGACGGTGCGCAATGTGTCCAGCGCGCTGCCCGCAGCCGGCGTGGCCGTGCTGTCATCGACGAGGATGCGGGCCGGCCATTCGCGCACGTTCGCACCGCCGCCGGCGAGCCAGCCGCACAGCGCGCCGTGCAGTTCGGAGGCCGAGGTCGCAAGCGAAAGCTGCGCGATTTCAGCCTCCACTGCACGCAGTTCGGGCAGGCCGCCCTTGGAAGACAGTTCGTCGTGAGGCACGGCAGAGAGGTTCTGGGGGGATCGGGGCAGTGTAGCGAACGCATGCAACGGTTGCCGCCGCCCAGCGCTAGCGACACACTGCGGCCTGCCTACGCATCCGGGTGTCCGTGCGTCCGTTTACCGCCCTTCTCAGCGCGCTGTGCCTGATCGTCGTCACCGCGTCGCCACTGGGCGGTGCGGGCATGGCGCGCGCGGCTACGCGGGATTTCTTCTTCAGCCCGCTCGGGCGCGAGCATGGGCTGCGGCAGAACACGGTCAGCGCGATCACGCAGGACCGGCAGGGTTTCGTATGGGTCGGCACGCAGGGTGGGCTGCACCGCTACGACGGCCAGCGCTACGTAAGTTTCCGCAACGACCCGCGCGACGCGGCCACGCTGCCGGACAGCTACATCAGCGCGCTTGCGGTCGGCGACGGGCACTCGCTCTGGGTCGGCACGAATGCGCAGTACGTCGCGCGGCTGGACCTGGCCACGGGCCACGTGCGGCGTTTCAGCGCCGGACCCGAGGCGGCACCGGCCGCGCGCCAGGTCATGGCCCTGCTGCCGCACCGCGGTGCCCTGTGGATCGGCACGCCGGCCGGCCTGCAGCGCATGGATCCCGCGCGCGGCACGACGCGCTCGGTACTGCCGCTGCCGCCCTCGCCGCAGCGCACCCGCCAGAGCCTGGTCGCCGCGCGCGACGGCGGCGTCTGGTACGGCACGCCGAACGGGCTGTTCCATGTCGATGCAGCCGGTGTGGCGCGCCGTGTCGGCCCTGTCGACGCTGTCCGCAGCCTGCACCTGGACCGCCAGGGCCGGCTCTGGGTCGGTCGCCAGGACGGCCTGCACCGGCTGCACGGCACTTCGGCACTGCGGCGCGTGTGGCCCGGTACTGGCAATCGGTCCGACCACGATGTCCAGTCGATCGCCCAGGCGCCCGATGGCCGGGTGTGGGCCGGCGTCTACGAACAGGGCCTGCTGCGCGTGGATGCGTCCACCGGCGACGTGGACATGTTCGGCAGCGGTGACGCGTCGAGCACGAACCTGCCGGAGAACACGATCACCACGCTGTTCGTCGACGACGGCGGCAACCTCTGGGTGGGCGGAGCGCTGCGTGGCGTCGCGATCGCGGACACGCGCGGCACCCGCTTCAGCTACGTGCTCGGCCGCGGCGATGCACGCACGAACGAGCCCTTGGGCACGGACAGCGTGCGCGCGTTGCTTGAGGACGACGATTCCGCGCTGTGGATCGGCACCGACAGCGCGCGGCTGTTGCGTTACGAACCGGGAACGGACGTCCTTGCCGAACTGAGCACGCTGCTGCCGACCAATTCGTCCGGCGCGCGTGCACGCATCCTGGCGCTGGCCGATGCGGGAGACCGCAGCGCCTGGATCGGCACCAGTGGCGGCCTGGTCCGCTTCGATACCGCCGCGCGCCGCGTGACCGCGATCGATGTGGGCGGCCTGGACGCGACCGGCGTGCGCAGCCTGCTGACGGACCGCCGCGGTGATTTGTGGTTGGGCACCTACGGCCACGGCCTGGTGCGGTACCGGCCTGCCGACGGCAGCTACCGGCAATTCGGCCGGTCCAGCGCCAATCCCGCGCAGCTGTCGCACGACACCGTGCACGCGCTGCTTGAAGACCGGAGCGGGCGCATCTGGGCCGGCACCGGCGACGGGCTCGACCTGCTCGACCCCGCGACGGGCCGTGTGCGCCGCTTCCGCCACCTGCCGAACGACGCGACCAGCCTGCCCGGCAACCTGGTTCGCGCACTGCATCTAAGCCCTGACGGCACGATCTGGGTCGGTACGCACGCCGGGCTGAGCCGCATCGTCGAGGAGCATCGCCCCGGTACGAGCCGCATCAGTTTCGTGCATCCGCTGGCCGAGAGCCTGGGCAATCGCCCGGTCCCGGTGGTCTTCAGCATTGCCGAGAAACCCGCGGGCTGGCTGTGGCTGGGCACGGACGACGGCATCGTGCGCTTTGACACGCGCACCGAGCGCAGCCGTCATTACGAGGCCGCCGACGGGCTGCAGGACCTGGAGTTCAACGGCGGCGCGATGGCGGCGCTCGGCGACGGCCGCCTCGCGTTCGGCGGTGTGCGCGGCCTGAACCTGTTCGACCCCGCGCGCATGCGCGATACGCGCTACACCCCGCCGGTGCGCCTGCTCTCGGCCCGCATCGGCGCCGATTCCAGCGGCCAGGACGGCACGCTGTGGCAGCCCGACCGCATCGAGGTTCCGCACACCGCCGACCTGCTGCGCCTGCGCGTGGGCGCGCTGGATTTCTCGCCCTCGGCGGCGCTGCGCTATCGCTACCGGCTGGAGGGGTTCGACAAGGGCTGGATCGACAACGGCGCCGAGCGCGACATCACCTACACCCAGCTGCCGCCGGGTGAGTACGTGTTCCGCGCGCAGGCCAGCAACCACGATGGCGAATGGAGCGCGCGCGAGTTGCGCATCCCGGTCAACGTCGCCCCGCCGCTGTGGCGCCACCCGCTCGCACTGGCCGGCGCCGCGCTCGTGTTGCTCGGCCTCGTCGCGACGATCGCGTGGCGGCTGCGCCAACGCCGATTGCTCGAACTGGGCTGGTTCGCCCAGCTGCGCGAACGCGAGGAACGCCTGAAGCTCGCACTGTGGGCCTCGGGCGAGCAGTTCTGGGACTACGACCTGCGCACGCGCACGATGCATCGCATGCGCGTGGACGACGAGGACGGCCCGACACCGGAAATCGGCGTGCAGAGCGAGGTCGAGCTCGATCACGAGATCCACCCCGAGGACCGCCCACGCGTGCTCGATGAACTGCGCCGCCACCTGCGCGGCGATTCGGCACTGTTCCTGTCCGAGCATCGCATCCGCATCGGCCCCGGGCGCTGGGCCTGGGTGCGCGCCCGCGGCCGCGTCGTCGAGCGCGATGCAACCGGCCGCCCGCTGCGCGTGGCCGGCACCGCGCGCGACATCAGCGCGAACCGCAGCGCCGAGCGCGAACGCCGCATTTCCAGCGAAGTGCTGCGCAGCATGGCCGAGGCGGTCGCGGTGTTCGACCGCGATTTC
>CADCUA010000182.1 GCA_902805755.1 uncultured Lysobacter sp. | reverse complement strand
GAACGGTCCGAGATCGACCGCGCCGCGGCCGACAGGGGCCGTGTCCTCAACGCGATGCGTGGGTGCTGCATCCGGACGCGAGCGCCGCCGAGGCAGTTCCGCTTGATGGCAACAGGATCACTTGTGCGTTTGCGTTGCATCCGGGCGCCAGAACGCCATGTTCCCGTACTCCCACTGCCAGGCAAATCCGGTCTCGCCAAGGATGAAGCGGACCAGTTCGGGGAATGCGGCCTCGGCGCGGACGTCGTTCGCAAAGAGTACGACGCACCGCTGGCGTCGCTCCAGGCACACCATGGTGTTGCCGGTGCTGTCGTTGTGACCGCCTTTCATGAATCCACGGCCCTGGGGTCCGTCAAAGCGGATGACACCGAGCCCCGACCACAGGTTGGCAGTCCGCTGGTCCGCAGGCAGCTCGGGTTGGAGCGTGGGGAACTGGGAGCGTGTCGTGATCGGAAACTCGAAGCGCCTGAACTCCCGCGCCGAAGCCGCCCGCAGACCGCCGCCGGAAACCAGGTCGGCCGCCAGCTTCGCAACATCGTCAATCGTCGTGTCCATGGACCCCGCCGCGCGGACCTTGCTGCGCTCATCGTGAGGCTCCACCCGTCCATCCAGCATCCAGCCGTCAGCCAGGTTGTTTGCGAAGTCCGGCCGCCAGACCATGCTGGTGTTCGACATGCCCAGGCGGTCAAACACGCGTCGTTGCATCTGAACGCCAACATCAAGTCCGAGGCCGCGCTCAAGCACGAACTGCAGAAGGATCATGCCTTCGCCGGAGTACGCGTAGCGGGTGCCGGGCTCGAAGTGGATTCGCAGCTTGCCGTCCGGTTCCACGAACGCAAAGTTTGCAAAGCCCGACCTGTGGGTCAGCAGCATGCGCGGCGTCATCCGGCGCCAGCGCTCGTCCGACGCGAGGTCGCTCCATGGCGCATATCTGTCTTCCGTCGCGTAGGCAGGCAGCGGCTTGTCGAGGTACTTCTCGATCGGCGTATCGAGCTCGATGGTCCCTTCATCTACGAGCTGCAGCACCGTGTGAGCAAACGCTGCTTTGGTAAGGGACGCG
>CADCUA010000181.1 GCA_902805755.1 uncultured Lysobacter sp. | reverse complement strand
TGTTCGTGCGCAACAGCCGCGGCACATTCAGCGTGGTGGATTCGCTGGAGGACGCGCGCGTCGAAGGCCATCCGAAGCAGTTCGACGTGCGCGCCTACTGCGGCGTGCCGCTGTTCGATGACAGCGGTCGCCTGTTCGGCACGCTATGCCATTTCGACCTGGAGCCACGCGCGGTCAGCCCGGCGAACATCGAGCTGATGGAAGCGGTGGCACCTCTGCTGCAGCGCTATGCCGCGCAGATCCTCGAGCGTGACCGGGAGCCTGCGGACGTGAGCGAACCGGTACCGGCGCGTCCGGGCCTCGACGGGCAGGCACAGCCGCGAGCGGGATAGGCGCGCACCGGCGCGGTTACCGGCTGCGAACGTGCGCGGTGATTACGTCCACGCGGTGCGGCCGCGAGGCCTCAGCCCGACAAGCGCCGCGTGCAGACGAAAAAGCCGTTGAGCGTGAGGCGCCCATGGCGCGGATCGCCGCTCAAACTCCCGGGCATGCGGATATCGCCGCTGTGGAACACCGCGCCGTTGTAGACGATCAGCCGGTTGTAGCGCGCGGGCACCGTGGCGACGCGCTCGAACCAGTCGTTCGAGTCGGTCATGTAACCCGGATCGATGCCGTAGCGCGCCGCGAACGCGGGCGCGTCCATTGCGGCCGAATCGCGCAGCAGCGCGGCGGTCTGCGCAAGCGGCCGGCGCGGCACAAAGAAGCTGGTGCCGCCTAGCGACGCGTCCTCGAACAGGTACAGCACCGACGCCGCGATGCATTGCATGGCCTGCACGTCGAGGCGGTCGACATGGCAGATCGACTGACGCGGCTGCAATTCGTGCGGCGCACGCGTGGCCAGCGACAGGCGGCTGTACATGCGCTGCACGCGGCGCGCGCCGAGGCGTTCGCGCAGGTGCTGGGAGAAGAACATCGACAGCGGCTGCGACAACGCGTCGGGCAGGCGCAACTCCGGGCCGGGATAGGCGTTGTGCGACGAGTCTTCGAAGTGGTCGATGTTCGCGGCCGCGAGCTCGACCCAGCGCGCGGGCTCGAGCAGCGCATCGTCGATCACGTAGCAC
>CADCUA010000180.1 GCA_902805755.1 uncultured Lysobacter sp. | reverse complement strand
GCTTTCCCTGTGCTGTGGCTTCGGCCGGCAACAGCGACGCGGCCACGCCTCCTGTGATTGCCAGGGCGAACCCGCGACGACCGTGATCTTGCATGCGCTGCCTGATGCCTGCGTCACGCCGCGCCACGAAGCGGCGTCTCCGTGGACAGTTTGTTGGGCGCGCTGCGCCGGAACCGTTTGGTGAACAGCACCCGCCACAGCCAGTAGAGCATGGCCACCAACACCACCAGCACCGGCGCGGCCAACAGTGCGGCGTTTCGCATGGGCTCCGGGAACACCTGCGCCTGGCCGAGGAAGAACGATGCGGCGGCGATGAACAGCGCGAAGCACATGCGCCACAGATGGCGCGCGAGGCGATGGGGTCCGTTGACGCCGCCCGCCCACACCATGCGCAGGTCAAGGAGCGCTGCGACAAGCGCCACCGAACCGAAGACGAAGTACGACGGTGCGGGGAACCCGTCCTTCATGCCCGTGGGATCGCGAAGCGCCTCCAGGCCGAAATAGAAACCGGTGATGCCGATAGTCAGGCCCGTCAGCATCGCGCCGAGATCAACCCAGCGCGCGCTGGCGCCGCGAGGCCGGACGGTGAGCACCCCGGTGGCGACCAGGTAGAACGTGAGCGCACCGGCGATCACCGACAGAGCCTCGGGCTTGAGCGCAGCCATCACCGCGCCGGTCGCGGACATGATCAACATGGCGAACACGAACAGCATTCCGCTTTTGCGGTGCAGCTTTGCGCCCTTGAAGCTGAAAAGCGCCACGGCACCTGCAACCAGCGCTATGGAACCTGCGGCGATGTGTGGCACATACGATAGATCAGGCATACATCGAACCGCGCGGGAGTGGATTCAGGCCATCGTAGGGCGCGCCATATCGGCATCGCGCGTGTCGTTCGTCACCGTGGGATGCGATCAGGCGCCCGACACCGGCAGCTGCAGGCACGTGATCTCGCAGCGTGCGGTTGTCGTGCAGCGCTGATGCAACCATGTCTCTCGCAGCGTGAGCGCTTACCGGACTCCGTTGGATCGCTTCGTCATGCCCGATGTACACCTGTCATGCAGCACCGCGTGATCCACTGCTGTTGGTCGACGAAGCCGCGCGTTGCCACGGGTTTTGTGCCGATCGCGATCGCGCCGCGCATCGGCCATGTGTTGCCAAGCCGCCTGCGCGCCCGGTTGATTGGGCGTCAGCCGCCAATACCGGCGCGCGCACGGCGAGATCAACCGCCCTTCGCGAGCATGTCGATGAGGCGCGGAATATCCGCAGGCTTGACCAGGTGGTGATCGAACCCGGATGCCCTGGAGATGACGCGGTCGTGCGGCTGCCCGTAGCCGGTGAGCGCGATGAAACTCGCTGCGGGCGCGGGGTGCGAAGCCCGCAGGCGCTCGGCGAGCTCGTAACCGGTCATGTCCGGCAGGCCGATGTCGAGGATGAACGTGTCCCAGGCAGTGCCATCGCCGGCCTGCGCGAGTGCCGATTCGCCATCGTGTGCGACTGCGACGGTATGGCCGACGAGCTGGAGCAGCTCGGCAAGCGTGGCCGCCGCATCCGTGTTGTCGTCGACCAGCAGGATGCGCCGGCCCGTGGCGTTCGATGGAGCAGGCGTCGGCGCGGGACGCGCGGGCATCTCCGTCGACAGCGGCAGCTCGACGTGGAACGTGCTGCCCCGGTGCAGTCCCGCGCTCTCGGCGCGGACCTGCCCGCCGTGCAGGGTGACGAGGCTGCGCACCAGCGCGAGCCCGATTCCCAGCCCGCCCTGGCTGCGGTCGGGCGTGCGCTCGGCCTGAGTGAACAGGTCGAACACCTGGTCGGTCATGTGCGGCGCGATGCCGACGCCGCTGTCGGTCACCGAAAGCCGCGCGCGGCCGTTGTCGGATCCGAGCGCGAGCTCGATTACGCCGCCCTGCGGCGTGTATTTCGCGGCGTTGTTGAGCAGGTTCGACACGACCTGCACCAGGCGATGGAAATCGCCTGACACGGTGATGTGTCCGGCGCCGACGCGCGTGCGCAGTTCATGCCGGCGCGCTTCGACCAGCGGCCTGACCTGCTCGACCGCGGTAGACACGACCGAGCGCAGGTCGACCGGCTGGCGCTCCAGGTGCACGAGCCCGCGCGTCACGCGCGAGACATCGAGCAGGTCGTCCACGAGGCGCGTCAGGTGCCCGACCTGCCGGCTGATCATCGTGCTGGCATCGTGCACCCGGCGCGGATCGGCCGCCGACAGCAGGAGCACATGCGCCGCGGCGTTGATCGGTGCGAGCGGATTGCGCAGCTCGTGCGCGAGCATGGCCAGGAACTCGTCCTTGCGACGGTCGGCCTGCGTGAGCGACTCGAGGATCTGCCGGCGTTCGGTCACGTCGATCACCGAGCCGATCATCGTGCCCATCTTCGCGCCGCCGGCCGTGCGCTCGTGGCGCACCAGCCCGCGCGATGCCGTCCACACCACGGTCCCGTCTGCGTGCACCCAGCGGAATTCCTCGCTGTAGCTGGCATCGTCCGCGGACGCAAGCGCGGCGGACAGCGCCTGCTCGACGCGCGCGCGGTCCTCGGGATGGATATGCGCGGCGACGACGTCGAACGTGAGCGTATCGTCCCCCGGCGCCAGGCCGCACAGTTCGCGGCATCGCGCATCGACCGTCACTGCGCCGCTCGCGAGGTCCCACACCCAGGTGCCCAGCTGTGCCACGTCCATCGCCAGCGCACTGCGCTGCTCGGACAGGCGAAGCGCGTCCTCCATGCGCTTGCGGTCGGTGATGTCGACCGACGCGCCGATCAGGCCGACCACGGCGCCGGAACCGTCCCGCAGCGGCGCCTTGGTCGACCACCAGAACGCGGGCGTGCCGTCCGCCAGTTGCACCGCTTCCTCGATCTGCTCCACGACGCCGGCGTCCATGATGCGGCGGTCGTTCGCCGTGATCGCTTCGGCCTCGGCCCGGTTCGCGAGCACGTCGAGATCGGTCCGGCCGATGAACCGCTCCGGGGGCAGACCGAGCAGCTCGGCGGTGCCGCGGTTGGCCATCAGGAACCGGCCCTCACGATCCTTCGCATAGGCGACGCCGGGTACGGCTTCGATGAACGTCCGCAGCAGGGTCTCGGCACGATCACGCTCGGCCTGCGTGCGTCGGCGCTGCTCGATGTCGAGCAGCACCCCGGGAAAGCGCAGCGCCTGCCCGTCCGCGTCGAGTTCCACGCGGCCGTTCGCCTCGATCCAGCGCTCGCGCCCGTCCGCGCCGCGCACCCGGTACTCGCAGCGGTACGGCCCGCCGCGGGCGAGCGCGTCGGTCACCACCGCGCGCACATGCTCGACATCGTCGGGGTGGATCGCCCGGAAGACAGGTGCAGTCGGCATGCCGCGCCGGCAGGCCTCGGCATCGAGGCCGAAGCTCGCGGCAAAGCGCTCGTCCCCGATAAACCTGTCCTCGGGCACGTGCCACACCCAGGTGCCGATGATCGCGCCCGCGTCGAGCGCGAGCTGCACGCGTTCGGCCGCGAGCGCGGCTTCCGCCTCCATCGTGCGCCTCCGCGTCACGTCGCGGAAGAAGACGGCAAGCTTGTCCTCCACGGGAAAGGCGCGCACGTCGTACCAGACCTTGCGCCCGTCGGCGTACTCGTACATGTGCGAGACCGTGCCCGGCTCCCCGCTGGCCAGCGCCTGCCGGTACATTTGCCCGAGCACCGAGTCATATGTGCCCGGGAAGCGCGTCCAGTGGTTCTCACCGATGAGTTCTTCGCGGCTGAAGCCGGTGAGGCCGACGGTCTGCTCGTTGATTTCGAGGATGTTGAAATCCGCATCGAACAGCGTGAAGCCTTCGTCCATGTTCGCGAGCACGCCGCGGTACTGCGCTTCGCTTTCGGCAAGGCGGCGCTCGGCGATGACTTCGGCGGTGATTTCGTTGCAGGCGCAGAAGAATCCGCCCACCTCGCCCGACTCGTCGCGCACAGGCGCGTAGAAGAACGAGAAATGCGTTTCCTCGCGGTATCCGCGCCGCTCCATCCACAAAAGGATGTCGTCCATCTGCACCGGCTCGCCGCGATAGGCGGCTTCGACGATCGGCGCGAGGTCCGTGCGGATCTCGTGCCACACCTCGAGGAAATCACGCCCGAGCGCGTCGCGATGCTTGTCGCCCAGGATCTCGCCGTACGGATCGTTGTAGAGCAGCGTCCGCGACGGCCCCCAGACGATGAACATCGCCTGGTTGGACGCAAGCATGATCGGCACCAGCGTCTTCAGCGCGGCATCCCACGCCTCGGGCGGGCCCAGCGGACTCGCGTCCCATGCGAACGCGCGGTGGCGCTGCGCCATCGGCGTGGCGCTGGCGAAGAGGAAAGGGACTCGTTTCATCGATTCGACCCGGACAGGGGCGTCGATAGTACCTGCCCCTCCTCGCGGCCTAATCGCACGGCGTCGGCGCGGGCGTTTGCAGGCCGGCATCGCCGTTCATCGCGACGCGGTGGCGCAAGCGCGACGATGCAGGGCATCGGCGCCGAACGCGTTTACCCCGTTGGCGGGCGACGCCGCCCGGGCGCGCAGCCATGCAGCGATGCAGCGCGCCGGTGACGACGGCGCCGCGGCGGTTACGTAACGCGCAACCGCCGCGCGTGCATCACGGCACGATGTGCAGCACCTCGCCGGTCTGCACGGAAATGCCGTTGTTGGACACATACAGCGAACCGTCGGGCGCGGCGAGCACCGAGGTGGGCCGGTTCAAACCGCCGATGACCACGCTGCGCATGCCGTTGGGCGCAATGCGGATCACCTGCCCGGGGCCGGCGAAGAACAGCGGACCGGTCGCATGTTGCAGCACGTACACGCTGCCGTCGGGGCCGAAGTCGAAATCGATGATGGTCTTGAAGCCCTCGAGGAAGATCTCCGGCGTGCCGCCTTCGGTCACGCGATAGATGCGCGCCGCGCCATCGGCGAACGGTGCGCCGGTGAGCTCGCTGACGTAGTACGAGCCATCGGGGCCGCGCACGACAGCCGTGGGCACGGCATCGGTCGGCGCGGTCGGCCGCGAGCGCAGCGTTGCGATGGTGGAGACACGACCGTTCATCGATACGCGCAGCAATGCGTTCGCTCCCGCATCGGCCACGACGGTCGAGCCGGGTTCCACGAGCACGCCGTAGGGGTTGGAGTCGACCGGTCCGCCGGCCGGGTTGGTGGCGCGCTCGTGCGCCGAGATGTCCGCAACGGTGCGCCAGCTGCGCGCGCACGTGAACTTCAGCAGCGTGCCCATGTTCGCGCCGGCTGCTCCGAACAGCGCGCGCTCGTCCGGATGGCCGCCGAAGCCGATGCTCACGACCGCGCGGCCGATGCCGAGCATGCCGATGTCGTGCGGACCGGTGACTTCGGTGAACGTGGCATCCGCGATCGATGGCAGCCCGGTCGCGACGCGCTCCTGCCGGCCGCGCCACCAGCGGCTGACCGCGCCGGTGGTGCCGTAACAGCGCACCGCGCCGCGCTGGAATGCACAGGGGCCGCTGCCGCCGCGGCCGGCCTCTGCAACGTAGAGGCCGCCTTCGGGCCCGAATGCAAGGCCGCGCGGGCTGTCGAGGTGGGTCATGACGGGAGTGACGGTCTGCGCAACGGACGCGGGCGCCATGGCGAGTGTGAGCACGAAGGTGCCCAGGGCAGTGGTTGTTTTCACGGACGTCTCCAGGGAGGGAGGAACCGGCGGTGTACGTCGAAGTACGCGGCGCGCCTGCCACTCAAGGCCAACGCCCGGCCGCATGGCCAACGGCCACGCAATGCAGATACAAAAGCGGACAGCTCGACGGTGCGTCCGGTACAGGTAGACGACGCGGCGAAGCGGGATGCGTGCAGTTGCCGGTCGACTACCAGGCGTCACGCGGGTGCCGGTTGAAACCCATTGAGGCGCGGTTGCGGTCGACGCCCGGCTACGAGTGTTTCGCTCGCCAGCGTGCGGCCGGCCGGGGCCGGACTTCGATCGTTCAACGCGCGTCGCATCGTCGCGAACGGGCCGCATGCGCCGGCGTGCGTGTCGATCATCGTTGGACGCCTCGCACAATCGCAGGCGTCCGGCCCCCTCGGCGGATGCGCAATGCGTGGACGCTGCAGAGATGGACTTGCTAAGGCTCGACGTCGATGGCGGCCGCGAGTGTGGACGTGCACCCAGCGGCGCATGACGTCGCGCGCATGCCCAAGGCGGCTTTCCGTATCGAAACGCGCCGTCCACGCGCATGGGCGTGGATACTCGTGGCGCCGGTCGCGCGATCAGCGCGCCGCGGCATTGCCCGGGTTTACTCCACCGCGCGCCGCCGCACCGCGGCGAGCACCGCATACACCGCCACCAGCGCCGCCAGGGATACGCCGATCGCCAGCCACTCCAGCGAGGTGAGCGTCAGCAGGATCGCGAGCATGATCAGCAGCGCGAGCAGCGGAATCGCCGCGCCGCCGGGCAGGCGGAACGGCTCACCGCGCTCGCGCACATCGCGTTGCTGCAGGCGCCACGCAGCAAGCGCAACGAACCCGTACACCAGGCAGATCGCGCCGCCGGAAATCAGCGCCAGCGTGGTGAAGCTGCCACCGACCGCGAGCACGCAGGCGATCCCCGCGTGCGTCGCCAGCCCGAGCAGTGGCACGCGCGAGCCGGCACTGACCCGCCCGTACGCCTGCGGCAGGTAACCGTCGCGTCCCAGCGAAAACAGCAAGCGCGACGAGCCCAGCAGGTTGCCCAGCAGGAAGCCCGTCATCGACACGCAGGCGGTTGCCAGCAGCAGCGTGCGGCCCGGCGCCCACAGCGCGCCCGCGGTGTCGGCGATCGGCACGCGGCTGCCGGCCAGCGCTGCCCCGAGCACGCCCTGGCCGACGATCTGCAGGCCCAGGTACAGGATGACGACCAGCACGATCGCGGCGATCGTCGCGCGCGGCACGCTGCGTGCCGGATCGTTGACCTCGCCCGACGGCACCAGCGCGGTCTCCATGCCGGAGTACGCGAACATCACCAGCACCATCGACGCGCCCAGCGCGGTCAGCGATGGCAGCTCACCCGGCGCGAAGCTCACCGCGCCCCAGTCCACGAACGGAAGGCCGACCACGATCAGCGCGAACAGTGGCGTGAGCTTCAGGCCCGCGAGCAACGCGATCGCGCGTGCGCCGAGCTTGATCCCGAACGAGTTCAGCGCGAACAGCAGCGCATACACGCCGATGATCAGCCCGGCCCGCATGCCCGGCGAGTCGAACGCGGGCACCAGCGTGCCGACCTGCACCGACAGCGCGGCGCCGACGCCGGCGCTGGAGGAGACGTTGCTGATCCACATCAGCGCGCCGGCGACGAAACCCGCGAACGGGCCGAACGCGGCACCAAGATAGGTGTACGGCCCGCCGGTCGCATGCGTGCGGCTGCCGGCGGCCGCGAAGCACAGCGCGACGGGGAAGATCGCCAGAGCACCGGCCACCAGTGCGAGCGGCGCCGCGGCGCCGAGCGTGGCGGCCAGCGCCGCCGGCATCTGGAACACGCCGCCGCCGACGATGACGTTGATGACCGCCGCGGTGAGCGCGAAGCTGCCCACGGCGCGGACCAGCGCGACATCGCCGAAAAGCGCACCGGCCGGCGGCTTGGTCGTGGACATGGCAGGCCTCGCTATGAAGTGGCTGCAGCTTCGCACGGCCGGGGCATGCGCGTGGCACCAGGTCGTCAGTGTCCCGGGTATCGTGCCGCGCCCGTGATGCGCGTGGACCGGGGTGCTCGCCTGCCGCCACAACGCACAAGGCCCCGCACGGCGGGGCCCTGTGTCCTTCGATGCCGCGACGCTGCATCGGGATGCAGGCGGCAGCCACGCGCTGCCGGCGATCAGTCCTCGTGTATGACCGGGTACACCGTCACGCGGCCGACCTGCTCGTTGAGCTCGTAGGCGCGGCGATAGTCGCCCTCATGCTTCGCGCGGTCCTTGAGCCAGTCGCGGTAGGCCTCGGCTTCGTGCTTGTCGCGCTCGCGCCAGTATTCGGCTTCGCGCTTGTGCGCCTCGCGCGCGTGCTTGCGCGCATCCTTCTCGCGTTCGCGATGGTGCTCGGCCTCGCGCTTGGCGGATTCACGCATCCATTCGTGATGGCGCTTGGCGTCCTCGCGCGCCCACTCCTCGTACTTGCGCTCACGCTCGCGGCCGTCGTCGGCCAATGCCACGCCGGTCGCGGCGAGTGGAAGGACGAGCAACAGGGCTGCCAGGATTTTCGTCGCGTGTTTCATCGCGCCTCCGGAGTATTGCGTTTTCCGATCATCACGCGGGCCGGCTTAATGCGGCATCACCGGGACATGCGCCGCGTGCGCGGGTGCGGCCGGTGCCGCCGCGTCGCCGCGCTCTGCTAGGCTCGCCGCGTCCCGGGGAGGGTCCGCATGTCCCACGACGCGCCACACGTTCCACCACGCAGCCAGTTCGCACTGCTCACGCAACGGCGCTTCGGGCCGTTCTTCCTGACGCAGTCGCTGGGCGCGTTCAACGACAACGTGTACCGGCAGGCGGTCATCGGCCTGCTGTTCTATCTGGGCATCGATGCGGAACAGCGCACGCTGTACACGAACCTCGCGCCGGCGCTTTTCATCCTGCCCTACTTCCTGTTCTCGGCCACGGCCGGGCAGATCGCCGAGAAGCTGGACAAGGACCGGCTGATCCGCATCACGACCGCGATGGAGATCGCGATCATGTCGCTCGCCGCGGTGGGATTCCTGATGCAGAACCTCGTGGTGCTGCTCATCGCGCTGTTCTGCACGGGCGTGCAGTCCACGCTGTTCGGGCCGGTCAAGTATTCGGTGCTGCCGGCGGTGCTGCATTCGCGCGAATTGACCGGCGGCAATGGTCTGGTCGAGATGGGTACGTCGCTTGCGATCCTGATCGGCATGATTGCCGGCGGCATGATCTTCCAGGCCGGCGGCGCGGACGGGCCTTGGATAGCGGCCAGTGCGGTTGTCGCGCTCGCAATCACCGGACACCTCGTCAGCCGTGCGATCCCGCGCGTCGCGCCGGGCGCGCCGGAGCTGCGCGTGCAGTGGAACCCGATTCCCGAATCGATCGCGATCCTGAAGCTCGCGAAGCGCCAGCTGGCGGTGCGCAACGCGATCCTCGGCGTGTCGTGGTTCTGGTTCGTGGGCACGGTGCTGACCGCGCAGCTGCCGACGTACGCGGAGCTGCACCTGGGCGGCGATGCGGGCCTGTACATCTTCGCGCTCGCGCTGTTTTCGGTCGGTACCGGCGTCGGTTCGCTGTTGTGCGAGAAGCTGTCGGCACGCACGGTGGAGATCGGTCTGGTGCCGCTGGGCGCGTTCGGTATCAGCGCGTTCCTGCTGGATCTTTACTTCCAGCGCAGCGGGCTCGCGCCGGTGCACGTGGATTCGTTCATGGCGTTTCTCGAGTCGCCGAACGGCTGGCGCATTGCGCTGGATCTGGTCGGCATCGGGTTCTCGGCCGGCGTGTTCGTGGTGCCGCTGTTCGCGCTGATCCAGAGCCGCACGCCGGGCAACGAGATCTCGCGCGTGATCGCCGGCATGAATATCCAGAACGCGGGTTTCATCGTGCTGGCCGCCGGCCTCGGCATCGGCCTGCAGCAGGGCTTGGGCTGGTCGATCCCGCAGCTGCTGCTCGCGCTCGCGATCGCGAATGCGCTGGTGGCGGTGTGGATCTTCACGATCGTGCCCGAATTCCTGATGCGCTTTCTCAGCTGGGTGCTGGTGCGCACGCTGTACCGGCTGCGCGCGCGCGGCATCGACCACATCCCCGACGAAGGCGCGGCGCTGGTCGTGTGCAACCACGTGAGCTACATGGACGCGCTGATCCTGGCCGCGA
>CADCUA010000179.1 GCA_902805755.1 uncultured Lysobacter sp. | reverse complement strand
CTCCAGTTCGCCCCGACTCTAGGCCTCAAGGAATGGCCGCGATAGTAAAAAAGCGACTCGTCGAGTCAATATTGCCGACGCCCTTCGTCCTTGCGCGTCGCTCACACACGCTGACCACGTCCGCTTCCGGCCACAACCAGACATCCGAAATCCAACAATAACTCGCCGCTTTTTTGTCAGAGCGGTGCCATGGATGAGTCTAGTCACGCGTGTTTTTTGCGCACGGCGATACGTTGCATGGTCCCCACTCCGCGAGACACGACGATGGGCTCGAAAGACGACAACCTCAATCTTTCAACCGGCGAGCGCATGTCCTCGCTCGCAACCAGCAAGAGCAGTGCGAACGCGATCAAGGCCGAAGGTGCGCTCGCGGCGGAACGCGGCAGCCGCACGCCGATCGCGCTGGAGCAGATGCAATCGATCGTGGCCGACTGGCCGAAAGCCCCGAAGCAGGCGGCGCAGGACCTGTGCGAGCGCTACGGCCCCCCGCACGAGGCGACGCCCAGCAAGATGCTCTGGTACCGCACCGGCCCGTGGGCGCGTATCGAACTGACCTCCGACGAGGTCGTCCACAACTTCCCGACGCCGCACACCGATTACCTGACCCAGTATGTGGACTATCCGGTGCCATCGGCGAAGGCGTCGGAACTGCTGGCGTTCGACGGAAGCGTGATCCTGGACCGCACCGCCGGCCAGATCGGGGCGCGCTGCGACCACGAGGCCTACAACACGCTGACACTCAACCTTGCGGTGGAGATCATCCAGGGCACGCGGACGGTCGAGGACGCGCGCCGCCTGTACGGTGAAACCGCCGCGGCCTATGCGATCGGACGCGACGCGCCATATGCCGAGCGCCTGCTCTTCACGCCACCGGCCGGTGAAACCGGCGATCCGGACGAGGCGATCATCGCGTCGCACATGGCCCGCCAGGCGGTGGAGAAGGTCAAGGACGTGTTCGGGCGTGGCAGCATGCCGCACTGAGCTGTGTGATAAGCGAAGAGCATGCCGTTCGACGTATACGTCGAACGGTCGGACAGCGCAGGGGCTAGCCCCTGGACTGCGGT
>CADCUA010000178.1 GCA_902805755.1 uncultured Lysobacter sp. | reverse complement strand
TGTCCCTGGAACAAGTTCGCGCAGCGCACCGACGAGCCCGACTTCCGCGTGCGCAACGACCTGGACCGTGCATCGCTTGCGCAGCTGTTCGCGTGGAACGAGGACGAATTCCTTCGACGCACCGAAGGCACCGCGATACGCCGAAGCGGCCATGAGCGTTGGCTGCGCAACATCGCCGTCGCGCTCGGAAATGCGCCGACGACGGACGAGGTGGTGGGCGCGCTGCGCTCACGTCGCGAGAGCTGCAGCGCCATGGTGGGCGAGCACATCGAGTGGGCGCTCGCGCGGCACGGTGCAGCCTGAGGTATCAGTTGCGGCCGGTCATGCGCCGGCCGATTTCGAATTACCGCTTCTGCGAAACCTGCGCGAGCAGTTCGCGCGTCACGGCGTCGTCAGCCTGTGCCTGGCCCTTGAGCGCCGGCAACAGTGTCGATGCGAGCTGCTTGCCGAGCTCGACACCGAACTGGTCAAACGGATTGATGCCCCACACCACCGCCTGCAGATAGACGCTGTGCTCGTACAGTGCGAGCAGCGCGCCCAGCGATCGCGGCGTCAGTGCCTCGAGCAGGATGAGCGTGCTCGGCCGGTTGCCGGCATAGGAGCGGTGCGGATCGTCGCTGGCCTGTCCGTTCGCGAACGCCTCGGCCTGCGCGAACAGGTTCGAAAGCAGCGCATGGTGGTTTTCCGCATGGCCGTGGTCGGCGTTGACGACACCGATCAGGTCGCAGGGCACTACATCCGTGCCCTGGTGCAGCGCCTGGAAAAAGCTGTGCTGCGTATCCGTGCCCGCGCCGCCCCACCACACCGGCACCGTGGCCGAGGCGACGGGCGAGCCGTCGACACGGGCCGACTTGCCCAGGCTTTCCATCACAAGTTGCTGCAGATAGTTCGGAAGCAGCCGGAGCCGCTCGTCGTAGGGCAGCACCGCATGCGTCGCGGCATCCAGTCCGTTGCGATTCCACACCGCGGTCATCGCATGCCACGCGGCCAGATTGCGTTCCAGCGGCGTCTGCACGACGTGCGCGTCCATCTCGGCCGCGCCCGCCAGCAGTTCCTCGAAGCCGT
>CADCUA010000177.1 GCA_902805755.1 uncultured Lysobacter sp. | reverse complement strand
GACATCGCGTCTTTTTGCTCCGCCGTCCCATCTCGGAGGCGAGACGTTGCGTCTTTTGCCCGGTTGTCCCGGTTACAGCTTCGGCACCTCGTCTTTTGGCTCCACGGCCCCAGCCTGGACCGCCAGCACGGCACAACGAAGGCGCGGCGGCGATGCTTGCCATGCTGCTCGAAGCGTTCGGACACGACGTGGTGATCGAGCTCGATGCGAGGCGCGGGCTGACGCGCGCCATCAATGAGCGCCCGGATGTCTGCCTGCTCGACATCGGACTGCAGGGAACGGACGGAAACGAGCTCGCACAGCGACTGCGCCTCGATCCCCGGACCTCCCACATCACGCCTGTCGCGGTGAGGGGCTGCGGGTGGATCGAAGACCGTCAGCGCACATCGGCCGCGGGATTGACCATGACCTCGTCAAACCGGTCGACTCCACCGCACTGATGGCGTCTCTGTCGACCGTACCGCCGCGCGGAAACGCGGCAGGCTGACGGTTTCCGGGCCGTGTGCGCCGTGCTGCAACCTGACGGGCCTGCCACGAAGGCAGCAACCGCGCCAGGCCACGCCGGTCAGACCGCCGCTTCTGCCACGGGGGCCGGGCCGCCGATCGAACGACGGCCGCGAACGCCGAGCCACAACAGGCAGGCGGTAAACACCACTTCCCCGAGCTGGGCCGGAACTGCAAGCAAAGACACCGTGCCATTGAACGAAGGCGCGATCAGCCCGGTCAGGCTCAGCGCGAGATACGCGAAGCCGTTGACCACGAGCCAGATGCCGACGAAGCGAGGCATCAGTCGCGACTTCAGGGCAAGCACCCCCAGCGGGAACAGCCAGGCGCCCCAGAAGATCTGCAGCACATGGATGCCGAATCCATGCAGACGCGTGGCGAGCCCGACCAGCGATGTCACCTGCGTCGCATCGAAACCCGCAGGTGGCGTCGCGCCAAGCAGCAGATGCGCGACCGCGACGTCGCTGAACACGTTGAAGAAGTACAGCGGCACCGGCATCAACCCCAGTACAGCCATGAGGATGGCGGAGCGTCGATCGACGTCCCTGAAGAGGCGGTACAGC
>CADCUA010000176.1 GCA_902805755.1 uncultured Lysobacter sp. | reverse complement strand
GATGCGATGGCGAGCAAGGCCGCTCGCGAAGCGGATGAGGGCGGCCAATCGGTGCGTGCAACGGTCGAGGCGATGAAGCAGATCGCGAAGAAGATCGGGATCATCGATGACATCGCCTACCAGACGAACCTTCTTGCACTGAACGCGGCGATCGAAGCGGCGCGCGCGGGCGAGCACGGCAAGGGCTTTGCGGTGGTGGCGGCCGAGGTGCGCAAGCTGGCCGAGCGTTCGCAGGTCGCATCGCAGGAGATTGGTGAGCTGTCGAGCTCGAGCGTCGAACTGGCCGAGCGGGCGGGTCAGCTGTTGGGCGAGATGGTGCCGTCGATCGCGAAGACCTCCGACCTGGTGCAGGAGATCGCCGCGGCCTCGCTTGAGCAGAGCGCGGGCGTGGGCCAGATCAACACGGCGATGGGCCAGCTGAGCCAGGTGACGCAGCAGAACGCGGCAGCGAGCGAAGAGTTGGCGGCGACGGCCGAAGAGATGAGCAGCCAGGCCGAGCAGCTGCAGCAGGCGATGGCGTTCTTCACGCTCGAGCAGCACCAGGTGGGCCGCGCGATCGCGCAGCGCGCGGTGCGCTCGGCGCCGGTACGGCCGGCCGCGCGCAAGCCCGGCCGCGTGACGATGCCGGACGAATCCGAGTTCGTGCAGTTCTAAGGGGACGCAGCGATGAGCCAGACCAGACAGGCCCGCGCGACACCGACCGACGGCGCTGCGCTGCAGTACCTGACGTTCGCGCTGGGCAACGAGATGTTCGCGACCGACATCCGCGGGATCAAGGAGATCATCGAGTACGCGGGGCTGACGACGGTGCCGATGATGCCGGCGTTCATCCGCGGGGTGATCAACCTGCGCGGGGCGGTGGTGCCGGTGATCGACCTGTCGGTGCGCTTCGGTCGTGCACCGACGCCGCTGACGCGCCGCACCTGCGTGGTGATCATGGAAGTGTGCGATGACCAGGGCTGGCACGACATCGGCGTGACCGTCGATGCGGTGAGCGAAGTGCTGGAGATTCCGGCTTCGGCCATCGAGCCACCGCCGGCGTTCGGCGCCCGTATCCGCGCCGAGTTCATCAG
>CADCUA010000175.1 GCA_902805755.1 uncultured Lysobacter sp. | reverse complement strand
GAAAGGGCGCGCGCGCCCCTACGGGGCACCGGTGCAGCCCCGGGGGGAGGGGGCCCTCCAAAGCGCACTCACACCGTCGCGCCGCCGCAGCTGGACCCCGCGCCGGCCGTGCAGCCGAAGCAGTGCGGCCCCAGCACGATCTCGCGGTTCTCCAGCGCGATGCGGGCGTCTTCCTTGTCCTGCTCGAACTTCGCCATTTCGACCTGCGGCGCGACCCACACCACGTTGCCGCTGCGGCGCTTGTCCAGGCTCTTGGCCTGCAGAACGATGTCGAGCGCCTGGTCCCACGGCACGTTCACCAATCGCAGCGTGACGTTGCCCTGCACGGTGTCCGAGGCGACGATGTTGAGGTTGGATTCCTCGGCGATCAGCTGCAGCACGGTGCGCACCGGCACGTCCTGGAAGTTGAACGTCACCGGCTTGCCGCTGTAGGCGCGCGTGGTCCCGCTCGCCGTGCTCGCCTGGCCCATCGCGGGCTTGGCGCTCGTGCGTGCGGCGACCGCGGTGCGCGGCACGATCTCGACGATGTACTCGCGACCGGTCTGGTAGGCCATCGACTCGAACGCACCGGTCGTGGACAGCGTCAGCTGCGTGCCCTCGCCGGTTGCGCGCGCATCGATGCGCTGCACCGGCGTGGCGAAGTCGCTGACGTTGATCGGCTTGCGCAGGTTCGCCGGCAGGTCGGCATTGCCGACGTTGACGACGACGCTGGACCCCTGGCTGCGCAGGTCGGGCATCGCACCTTCACCATCGAAGCGAAGGATCAGGCGGCCTGCGCCGCCGTCGCCGCGCTTGAAGTCGATGCTGGAGACCGTCACGGTGCCGGGCACCTGCTTGGCAGGATCGGCGACCGCGCCTGCGGAGAGCTGGCCGACGAAGCTCGGCACGAACACGCCGTACTGCGGCCCGCCCGCGAATGCACTGGAGGCGGCGACGAGACCGATGGCGAGGCCAAGACCTCCGGTGCGGAGCAGCAGGGCCGGCCGCGAGCGCTTTGCGTTTGATACGGTCATCTTGCTATCCCCAATCATTGATCTTCGAGCGCGATCGTGGCCGGACGTTCCAGCCATCCACCCGCACCATCCGGCACCAGTTCGACGAGTTCGATCCGGTCTTCATAAATTGCAGTGATGCGTCCGTCGGACTGGCCCACGTATGCGCCGGGGCGCACGCGGTAGGTCACCTTGTCCGGTGCCAGCACCAGGCCGACCAGACCCCCGCCCGTTCCGAGCGTGCCGACCATGTCCAGGCTGTCGAGCGGAAACTGCTCGAGGATCTGCTTGCGGCGGGCCGAATCCGGACGCGGACCGGTGCCGCCACTGGAATCGGTAAACGCGCTGCTGAACGGGTCGCGCAGCGATTGCGCCGCGTACTCGAACGTCTCGAACTGCTGCATCACCGGCAGCGGCTCCAGCGGCGGCGCGGGACGCGCCTTGACGTCGGCCAGCCAGGTTTCCAGATTCGGCGCATCACCGGGCTTGCTGGTGATGTCGCGGCCGCAACCTGTCAGTGCGGCGGTCACCGCCAGCAGCAACAGGGTGCGCCGGATCCGCGGCGTGCGCACGAAGCGCTTGTTTTCAGAGGCGTCACGCATCTCAGTTGCCCCCTGCCGGCTTCGCAGCCGCATCGGCAGCGGCCTGCTGTTCGGCCATCTCTTCTTCGTCGAGATAGCGATAGGTCTTGACGGTGCCGGCCAGCTCCAGCGGCGAGTTGACGCGGATACCGGCGTCCTTCTGGTCGCCGCGCGGCTTCAGCGAGATGTCGTGCATGGTCATGATCACCACGCGCGGCAGCGAAGCCACGCCGGACACGAACGCACCGAACTGGTGGTAGGAACCCACCATGCGCAGCGAGATCGGCTTCTCGGCGTAGAACTCCTTCGGCTGCTCCGGTCCCGGCTGGAACAGTTCGTTGGTGATGCCCGTCGCGAGCGCGGTCTGCGAGATGTCGACGATCAGGTCCGGCATCTCGGTCTTGCTCGGCAACTGGCGCAGCATCTGCTGCAGCTGCTGCTCCATCTGCGTCAGCTGCAGCTTCAGCGCTCCGAGATTTGCCGCCTGTCCCTGCTTGGTCTCGAACGTGGTGCGCAGCTCGCTTTCCGTGCGCTCCAGGCCTTCGAGCTCGGACTGCTTGTCGCGCACGAACAACCACCAGAACAGGCCGATGATCAGCAGCGCGACGATCGCGGCGAATCCCATCTGCGCCTGGCGCGGCCAGCCGCCGATGTTGTTGATGTCCAGCTCTTTGAGCTTGATCTTCTTCGCGCTCATGACGCGGCTCCAGTCGATGCGACAGCCGGCGTGGCAGGCGTAGCGGGCGTGGCTGCATCAGGCTCGCCGTCGCCGTCCTTGTCCTTGGGTGCGTTCGGGTTCGCCAGCTGCACCTGCAGCTTGAACTCGTACGGCAGGGCCTTGTCCTCGCCCTTGGCCTCGATGATTGCCAGCTCCGGGCTGGACATCCAACCCGAGCCCTCGAGATTGCGCAGGTAGGTGCTCACGCGCGCATTCGATTGCGAACGGCCTTCCAGCGTCAGCGTCTTGTCATCCTGCTTGACCGAAGTCAGCGTCACGCCGTCGGGGATCGTGCGCACCAGCGAATCGAACAGGTGCACCATCTGCGAGCGGTCGGCCTGCAGGTCCTCGATCACTTCCTTGCGCGCGAGCAGCTTCGCTTTCTTCTTGTCGAGTTCGGCGATCTCGGTGAGCTGGGTCTCGACCTGCGTGATCTGCTCCTGCACGAACGCGTTGCGTTCCTGCTGGCCGGAGATCTGCGCGTTGTAGAACATGTTGATCAGCAGGCACAGCACCACGGCGGTGGCTGCCGCCGCGCCGAGCATGAGGCCGAACTCCTTCTGGCGCTGTTTGCGCCGCTCGGCACGCCACGGGAGAAGGTTGATGCGTGCCATCAGTCGAAGCTCCTCAGCGCGAGGCCACAGGCGATCATCAGGGCCGGGGCGTCCTGCGCCAGCGCCTGCGCCTGCACGCGCGGGCCCAGCGTCATCTGCGCAAGCGGATTCGCGATCATGGTCGGGATGCCCAGTTGCTCCTCGACCATCTGCGACAGGCCCGGAATCGCGGCGCTGCCGCCGGCGACCACGATCTGGTCGACGCGGTTGAATTCACTGCCGGCATAGAAGAACTGCAGCAGTCGGCTGACCTGCTGGACCATTGCTTCCTTGAACGGCTCCAGCACTTCCGGCTGGTAGCTTTCCGGCAGGCCGCCCTGGCGTTTGGCCAGGCCGGCTTCGTCGTAGCTCAGGCCGTAACGCCGCATGATCTCGTCGGTCAGCTGCTTGCCGCCGAAAACCTGCTCACGCGTGTACAGGCTGCGCCCGTTGCGAAGCACGTTGAGCGTGGTCATCGTCGCGCCCGAATCGATCAGCGCCACCAGACCGTCACGCGGGCTGCTGAGCTGGTCGGCGAGCAGCGCGAACGCGTTCTCCACCGCGAACGCCTCGACGTCCATCACGCGCGGCGTGAGCCCGCCGAGTTCCAGCGCGGACGCACGCATCTCGACGTTCTCCGAGCGTGATGCGGCCAGCAGCACCTGCACCGCGTCGGGCGTGTTCGGCATCGGTCCGATCACCTCGAAATCGAGGTTCACTTCCTCGATCGGGTACGGAATGTAGTTGACCGCCTCGAGTTCGACCTGCGCCTCGAGTTCGTCGTCATCGAGGTCGGCGGGCATCGGGATCACCTTGGTGATCACCGATGAGCCCGATACCGCGGCGGCGCCGAATTTGGCGCGCGAGCCCGAACGGGCCAAGGCGCGTTTGATCGCCTCGCCCACGATTTCGACCTCGACGATGTTCTTTTCCACCACCGCGTTCGGCGGCAGCGGTTCGACCGCGTAATGCTCGACGCGATAGCGGTTGCCCGTCCGCGTCAGCTGCAGCAGCTTGACGGCGGTCGAACTGATATCCACCCCGACAAGCGCCGGCTGGCTCTTTGTGATGACACCCACAGTTTTCTCCCCTGCC
>CADCUA010000174.1 GCA_902805755.1 uncultured Lysobacter sp. | reverse complement strand
CCTGTTTACAACGTATTACCAGTGGTGGAGCCAGGCGGGATCGAACCGCCGACCTCCTGCATGCCATGCAGGCGCTCTCCCAGCTGAGCTATGGCCCCACAGGGCTGGAAAGTCCGCTACTTTAAGGAGCTGACTTGGGCTCGTCAAGCGTTTGTGACGACGCGGAAGACAAGTCACCAACCCGGCGAAGCGTGGCGATGCCATGCCCGCGTTCCGCGAGGTATTCGAGCCACTTGCCAAGAAAGGTATTCATGCGCAGCCGGTGCCCGATGAGGCGCGCCGGCGGCGGAAACATGCCGATCGCGTCCTGCCAGCGACGACCCACGTAGCAGTGCGTTGCTTCAAGCTGCCGGGTGTCGTGGTACAGGCGCAGGAAGGCAGACGGATCCGGCTCGCCTGTAACCGGATCTGCAATCCCGTACGTGAGGCGCAGTTCCGTGGTGTAGGCGTGCTGTTCGATCACGTCGACGTGCAGGGCCAGGCCGTCTCCGATATCGGAGATGTACCGGCCGGCAGGCAGGCCGCGCGGCTGGAACAACCGGACAAGCCGTGCATGGTTTTCGGCATAAAGCGCCATGAGCCACCCGAGGCGGTTAAGCCTCGGGACGAGCGCGGTGCGGGCAGTGATCGAACTCATGGGGCGATCCTACACGGCCAAACGTTCCGCGAATGTGCCGGCACATGAACGATTCCGCCCGAAGTTCAGGAACCGCCACGGACCGCGGACGGCGTGGATCAGTACATCTCGCGGCGGATATTGAGCGTCGTCATCACCTTGCTCGCGATCTCCTCGATCGAGGTGTTGGTCGTGCTCAGCGTCGGGATGCGCTCGGCCCGGAACATGGTTTCCGCGGCCGCCACCTCGCGGCGGCAGGTTTCGAGCTGGGCATAGCGGGAATTCGGACGCCGCTCCTGGCGGATCTGCTGCAGCCGGACCGGGTCGATGGTCAGGCCGAACAGTTTGTGCCGCTGCGAACGAAGCCGCGGCGGCAGCCGGTCGTGGTCCAGATCCTCGTCCACGAGCGGGTAATTCGCGGCGCGCACGCCGTAATGCAGGGCGAGATAGACGCAGGTCGGCGTTTTGCCCGCGCGTGAGACGGCAACCAGAATCACGTCGGAATCGCTGTAATCGATGCTCTGCCCGTCGTCGTGCGACAGCGCGAAGTTCATCGCGTTGATACGCCGGTGATACGTTTCGAAATCGACGATCGCGTGCGCTCGGCCCATGTGCCTCTGCCTGATCTGGCCGAGTTCGCGCTCCAGGGGCTCGATGAACGGCTGGAATACGTCCAGCATCAGGGCCCCGCTGTCGCAAACCGCAGTGCACACGTCCGTGTTCACGCACGAATTGATCACGATCGGTCTGGCACCGTACTGCTCGCCCGCTGCACGGATGCGAGCCGCGACCTCGTGCGCGCGCTCCACCGTGTCGATAAACGGAAAACGCTCGCTGACGAAACGCGTGTCGGTGAACTGTGTCAGGAGACTGTGCCCGATCGTTTCGGCCGTGATGCCGGTGCCGTCGGAAACATAGAAAACTGGCCGGGTCGCTGTCATCGCGCTTGCCTCGAGTAGTGCCGTTTTCGGCCGGAAAAGTCCGTCGGATCAAGCTTGTATGCATCCGGCGCAGCGGCGATCATATCCGGCTCAAGCGCGCGCGAGCGCGCACGTCTCATGGAGATCCACCGTCTTGAACGAGAACATCCTCTGGCTGCACGCGCTCCGCCTCAACGATCTGGCCCGCGTCGGCGGCAAGAATTCCTCGCTCGGCGAGATGATCGGCAACCTTGCGAACCTGGGCGTTTCCGTGCCCGGCGGCTTCGCGACGACCTCCGAGGCATTCAAGGATTTCATTGCGCACAACACCCTGCATCAGCGCATTTTCGACCGGCTGGCGACGCTGGATGTCGAGGATGTCCAGGCCCTTACGGTAGCTGGCGGCGAGATCCGCAGCTGGGTGATCGAAGCGCCGCTGCAGCCGGCGCTCGATGCCGATATCCGCACCGCCTACCGGCAGCTGTGCGCCGAGAACGGCGGCACCGATGTCGCCGTCGCGGTGCGATCGTCGGCAACCGCCGAGGACCTGCCCGATGCATCCTTTGCCGGCCAGCAGGAGACGTTCCTCAACGTCACCGGTGAGGACGACGTGGTCCGCAAGGTCAAGGAAGTGTTCGCCAGCCTCTACAACGATCGCGCGATCGCCTACCGCGTCCACCACGGTTTCAAGCACGAAGACGTGTTCCTGTCGGCTGGCGTGCAGCTGATGGTCCGCTCCGGTGTCGGCTCCTCGGGCGTGCTGTTCACGCTCGATACCGAGTCCGGCTTCCGCGATGTCGTGTTCATCACGTCCAGCTACGGCCTGGGTGAAATGGTCGTCCAGGGCGCAGTGAACCCGGACGAATTCTTCGTCTACAAGCCCACCTTGCGACAGGGCAAGGCAGCGATCCTGCGCCGCTCCATCGGCGCCAAGCAGGTCCGCATGGTCTATTCGGACCAGCCCGGCGAGCGCGTACGCATCGAGGACACGCCGGCCGAGCTGCGCAGCCGCTTTTCGATCAGCGATGAAGATGTACATGAGCTCGCACGCCAGGCGCTGACGATCGAGGAACACTACGGTCGTCCGATGGATATCGAGTGGGCGAAGGACGGCGTCAGCGGCAAGTTGTTCATCGTGCAGGCGCGCCCGGAGACCGTGAAGTCGCGTGGCAAGGCGACGCAGATCGAGCGCTACCAGCTGATGGAGCGCGGACCGGTCATCGCCGAAGGTCGCGCGATCGGGCAGCGGATCGGCAGCGGCGTGGCCCGTGTCGTGCGCTCGCTGAATGACATGAGCCGGGTCCAGCCCGGCGACGTGCTCGTCGCGGACATGACCGACCCCGACTGGGAACCGATCATGAAGCGCTCGGCTGCGATCGTGACGAACCGTGGCGGCCGTACCTGCCACGCGGCGATCATCGCGCGCGAACTCGGCGTGCCGGCCGTCGTGGGCACCGGCAATGCGCTGGACACGATCGAGGACGGCCAGGAAGTCACGATCAGCTGCGCCGAAGGCGATACCGGCTTCATCTATTCCGGTTCGCTGCCGTTCGAGCGCAACACGGCGGATCTGGAGCACATGCCGCCTGCCCCGCTGAAGGTCATGATGAACGTGGCAAACCCGGAGCGTGCGTTCGATTTCGCGATGCTTCCGCACGCGGGTGTCGGCCTGGCGCGTCTTGAAATGATCATCGCCAGCCACATCGGCATTCATCCAAAAGCGCTGCTCGAATACGCGCAGCAGGACGCGGAAACGAAGCGCAAGATAGATGCGAAGATCGCAGGCTATGGCGATCCCGTGGACTTCTATGTCGACCGGCTCGCCGAAGGCATCGCGACGATCACGGCCTCGTTCGCGCCGCATCCGGTCATCGTGCGCCTGTCGGACTTCAAGTCGAACGAGTACGCGAACCTCATCGGCGGCGCGCGTTACGAGCCGCATGAAGAGAATCCGATGATCGGCTTCCGCGGCGCCAGCCGTTACGTGGATCCGAGCTTCACCGAGGCATTCGCGCTCGAGTGCCGCGCGGTGCTCAAGGTGCGCGAGCAGATGGGCCTGACGAACTGCTGGGTCATGATCCCGTTCGTGCGCACGCTGGGCGAAGGCCGCAAGGTCGTCGAAGTGCTGAAGAAGAACGGCCTCGAGCAGGGCAAGGACGGCCTGAAGATCATCATGATGTGCGAGGTGCCGTCGAATGCGCTGCTTGCCGACGAGTTCCTCGACATCTTCGATGGTTTCTCCATCGGCTCGAACGATCTCACGCAGCTTACGCTGGGTCTGGACCGCGACTCGGCCATCGTTGCGAACCTCTTCGACGAGCGCGACCCGGCAGTCAAGAAAATGCTGTCCATGGCGATTTCGGCTGCGCGCGCGAAGGGCAAGTACGTCGGCATCTGCGGCCAGGGGCCGAGCGACCACCCTGACCTCGCGGAGTGGTTGATGGA
>CADCUA010000173.1 GCA_902805755.1 uncultured Lysobacter sp. | reverse complement strand
CATGCCGTATCGCATGAACGCGTGAGGAGCCAGCCAGCAGGCATCAACCGTTGCCGTCGGTTCGACACTGCAGGAGCAGGAAGTAAAAAAGCCCGTGCGCCCGGGCATGACTGCGTTCGAAGCTGCGCGCCTTGCGACCACGGCGAACGACGTTCCGGTATTGCTGCCTGCAAATTGCGTTCTTGAGTTGCGCAGCACGGCGCCGACACTCGCGAATCAGGCGGAAAATGCGACTCGCGCCGGCAAATGCACACACCGGTGCATGACGCGCCGACCACTGCCGACGTGGTCTGGTGGGCGGCCGATCATCCGCGATATCGCTTATGGAAGCCCTGTGGCACAAGAACTCGACGATCTACCAGGTCGATCCCGCGCTGTTCAAGGACGGCAACGGCGACGGACACGGTGACTTCATCGGACTGCGTGCGCGACTGGACCACCTGCGCATGCTGGGCGCGGACTGCCTGTGGCTCAATCCGTTCTACGCCTCGCCGTTCCGCGACGGCGGTTATGACGTTGCGGACCACCTGCAGGTGGACCCGCGGTTCGGTGATATCCGCGATTTCATCGCGATGCTCGAACGCGCGGCGCAGTACGGCATCCGCGTACTTCTCGAGCTTGTCGTGCAGCACACATCAGACCAGCACCTGTGGTTCCAGGACGCGCGCCACCATCGCCGGTCGAAGTACCGCGACTATTACGTGTGGTCGGACGAACCGGTGGACACGGACTTCAAGCCGGCGTTTCCCGATGTCGAGCCCAGCGTCTGGACCTGGGACGAGCAGGCGCAGCAGTTCTACCGGCATGTGTTCTACGCACACGAGCCCGACCTCAACATCGCGAACCCCCTCGTGCGCGACGAGATCCGCGGGATCATGGGCTACTGGCTGCGCCTGGGCGTGTCGGGCTTCCGCGTCGACGCAGCGCCGTACATGGCCATGCAGGCCCGCGCCGCGGACGCCCGCGAGGACGGGCTGTGGTGGCTCAACGAGATGAAGGCGTTCGCGGAGCAGCGCAGCCCGCGCGCGATCCTGATGGGCGAGGCCGATGTCGGCGTGCACCGTTACTCGGACTTCTTCGACGAAGGCCGGCGCCTGACGTGGCTGCTGGATTTCTGGCTCAACAATCATGCGTTCCTGGCGTTCGCCCGTGGCGAAGCGCAGCCGCTGGTCGATGCAATTGCAGGCCGCGCGCCGGCGCCGGGCGACTGCAGCCATGCGGGTTGGCTGCGCAACCACGACCAGCTCGACCTCGACCAGCTCGAGCCAAACGAACGCGATGAAGTGCTTGCCGCGTTCGCGCCGGAGCCGGCAATGCGCGTCTACCGCCACGGCATCCGCCGCCGCCTCGCACCGATGTTCGATGGCGACGTCCGGCGCCTTGCGATGGCGCATGCACTGCTGTTCTCGCTGCCGGGCGTGCCGATCCTGCGCTACGGCGACGAGATCGGCATGGGTGATGACCTCTCGCGTCCCGAGCGGCTCGCGGTGCGCACGCCGATGCAGTGGAGCAACTCGCCGAACGCCGGCTTCTCGGCTGCTCCGCCTGATCGCCTCGTAGCGCCGGTGGTGGATGATCGCGGCTACCGGCCCGCCGATGTCAACGTCGAGGCGCAACTTGCCGACCCGGATTCGCTGCTTTCGCACACTCGCCGGCTCGTGCTCGCCCGGCAGGGGCTGCGCGAGATCACCGGCACCAGCAGCGCCTTGCAGCTGGATGCACCCGGCGTGTTCGGGCTGCGCTACGACGATGCCGAGACCGGTTCCTCGGCGCTGCTGTTCACCAATCTCGGCGCCGAGGATGCGAGGTTCGCGCTGCCGTGCACGGACACCGGGCCGTTGGTGGACGTGCTGTGCGATCGGGCGTATCCGGCCGCTGCAGGCGATCCCCCGGTGATCCACGTCGCCGGGCACGGCTACCGCTGGCTGCGCACGCGCGAACCACTGCTGCAGACGCCGTTCTGAGCCTCAACGCAGCGCGGGCAGCACGCGCGCACCGAAGTCGTCGATGAAGCGCGCCTGCTCGCGATGCACGTTGTGCAACTGCAGTTCGTCGAAGCCCAGTTGCAGATCCTCATGCAGCCAGGCCGCCTGCCGGGCAGGATCGCTCGATACGCGCACCTTGCGCTCGACGTCTTCCGGCCGTACGAAGCACGCAGCGGCCTCGTAGTCCGCAGGCGTGCGCAGGTCCGATGGCACGCCTTCCCCGAACACGTTCGTGCGCCACTGCTCCCACGCGCCCTGTCGCGCGGCCTCGTCGGTTTGCGCATAAGCGAGCTTGACCTGCAGCCTCACCGGCTTGGCCTCGCCGCCGTGCTCGCGGAATGCATCGATGATCGGGCGCAGCGTGTCGTGCGGCTGGCTGATCGTGATCAGGCCGTCCGCCCAGGGCGCGGCCCAGCGCGCGGTCTCCTCGCTCAGCGCGGCCACGAACACCTGCGGCATGGCGGCCGGGCGCGTGTAGAGCCGCGCCTCCTCGACGACGACTTCGCCGCGATGCGTGACGCACTCACCGGACCACAGCGCGCGCATCACGTCCACGCATTCGCGCAGGCGGCGGTTGCGCACGTCCTTCGCCGGCCAGACGGCGCCGGTGATGGATTCGTTGATCGCCTCGCCGCTGCCCACCGCGATCCAGAACCGGCCGTCGAACATCTGCGACAGCGTCGCCACCGCCTGTGCAACGACGGCTGGGTGATAACGCGCGCCCGGTGCGTTGACCACGCCGAACGGCAAGCGCGTGGTCGCCATCGCCGCACCGAGCCAGCTCCAGGCGTGGCCACTCTGGCCCTGCTGGTCGCTCCACGGGTGGAAATGGTCCGAGCACATCGCGGCCTGGAAGCCGGCCTGTTCGGCCCGTCTCACATGGTCGAGCAGATCGCGCGGGGTGAACTGTTCGTGGGAAGCGTGGTAGCCGATGCGGGCCATGGGGATGATCCTGGAAATCGACGCGATCACAGCATGCGGCGGATGAGGCGATCGTCGACGGACACACACTCAGCCCGGCCACGCCGTCGTCATCAGGCCGGCATTTGCCGCCTGTCGTGTGTCCTGGCGCGTGAACTGCACGACGATCGGAACATCGCTTTCGATGTGCAGCCCGTACGGCACGTCGAGGCGCACCGCTTCCGGGAAGATCAGGTCGTTGATGCGCAGCCGACGCAGGCGGCGCGGCGCGACGCCGATACGGAACGGGCCCACCGGCTCGCGGTCCGCATACAGCACCAGCACGCGCACGTTCGCGAGCGTGTCGCCGGCATTGAGCAGGCTGAGCTCGTCGCGGCTGGTCATCAGCGGTTCCGGTCCGGTCGCGACCGAGGGCGCATGTCCGGCCGCAACGGCCCAATGCGTACGGCCCGGCGCGACAGTGCTCATGCAGGTGCTCCGAGCAGCTCGCGCATGTACGGCGTGGCGAACGTCCCGTCCGGGTCGAACCGGCGGCGCACCTGCTGGAAATGGGCCCAGCCCGGATACAGCGGCGCGAGGTCCGCGGCACGCAGGCCGTGCTTCTTCGCCCAGTGCGGGCGGCCGCCGTGGTCGCGGAAGATCGGCTCGATATCGTCGAAGAACTCGCGCCACGGCAGCGAGCTGTTCTGGTGGAGCGAGATGGTCACGGTGTCGCGACCGCTAGCAGGCGACAGGTCGGCCTCGTCGGCCGCAACCGTCCGCCACAGCACGCGCCAACCGACCGTGCTGCGCCATCGCTCCAGCATGCGGCGCCGCACCGCTTCAAAACAATCCACGCCCGCCTCGTATGGCAGTGCGTATTCGGATTCCTCGAACGGATGCGCGATGCCGCTGTGCGTGGGGATCACGGTGTGGCCATGCCCGCTGACGCGTTCGAGCAGGCGTGCGTACGCAGGTGCCGGCGTGCCGCCGCCGACCGGATTCACCAGCCGCAGCTTGACGTCGTCGCGGCGCGGGTACCAGTAGAAATCGAAACTGCGATTACCCCGTACCAGCCGGTCGAGATCGGCGAGCGCGGCGTCCGTCGG
>CADCUA010000172.1 GCA_902805755.1 uncultured Lysobacter sp. | reverse complement strand
GCCCCGGCACCATCGGGAACTGCGAGCCGCCCCACTCGTTGCGTGCCTGGTGCAGATCGGAATGGCAGATGCCGCAATACAGGATGTCGATCAGCACTTCGTTCGCGCGCGGTTCGCGGCGCTCGATCGTGAACGGCGCAAGCGGCGACTGCGCATCGATCACGGCATAGGCGGGGGTCTGGAGCATGGACGGAGTTCCCGGTGTGCGGAGAGCGCCGAGTCTAGCGAGCACCGCGTGTGGCCCCTGCATTGCGGCCTGCCGTCGCGCGCTGCAAGCGCGAGCTTCAGCGGGCGTGGGTGTGGGACCTACGGCGATGCGACGGGTTGCGTATGCGGGCCCCGCGACGAGCGCCGCACTCGTTACAGCAGCCCGCGCCGCCGACCGCATGACCGCTCATGCGCTACGCTTCGCGACCGCTTCCCGGATGACCCCGCCATGCCCTCATTCGACATCGTGTCCGAAGTGGACACCCACGAACTCACCAACGCCGTCGACCAGGCCAACCGCGAGCTGACCACGCGCTTCGACTTCAAGGGCGTGGAGGCGACGTTCGAACTGGACGACAAGACGATCACCCAGTCCGCGCCCAGCGAATTCCAGCTCAAGCAGATGAACGACATCCTGCGCGCGCGCCTCGTCGCCCGTGGCATCGACTCGCGTTGCCTGGACTTCGGCGATGTCGAGAGCAACCTCGCCGGTGCGCGCCAGAAGATCACCGTGCAGCAGGGCATCGAACGCGACCTCGCGAAGAAGATCCAGTCCGCGATGAAGGACGCCAAGCTCAAGGTCGACAGCCAGATCAACGGCGACAAGCTGCGCGTGAACGGCAAGAAGCGCGACGACCTGCAGGCGGCGATGGCGCTGCTGCGCGCGCAGGAGTTCGAGCGCCCGCTGCAGTTCGACAACTTCCGCGACTGAGCACGCAGCCGCACGCGGACGCCGCATCCGCCATGCGGCCCGCGTGCGGCATCCATGCCGCCGGCCATGACGTTTCAGAGCATGACGTTTCAGAGCATGACACCGCAGGACATCGCCACCGCCGACGATCCGATCGCCGCGACCCGCCGCTGGCTCGAAC
>CADCUA010000171.1 GCA_902805755.1 uncultured Lysobacter sp. | reverse complement strand
GACCTCAAGCGCGAAAACGCCGTGCTGGGAGGCCATCAGCTACGCGACGCCTGCTGCAGGGACCGGAGCCCGGGCACGGCGCGCGCGGCCAGCGGGAAGCGGTCGGCGATTCGCATCATCGGCGACATCGGCGCCTCCGTTGCGGCCACCCGACCATGGGCCTCCAGCGCCTTGAGTTCGGTGTACCGCTCCACCAGCCCGCACAGCAGCCAGAAGCTGCCCATTACCAGGCCCTCGAAGAACGGGCTGCCGTACATATTGCTCAGCGCCGCCGCAATGACAGTGATCTTGAATCCCAGTGCGAGCGCGATCGTCTCCGAATCATCCGGAGCGGCGACGCGTCTCAGCGCGCGCCCCACCGTCCACATGCGCCAGAATATCCACAGCATCAGCAGCGCGCCCAGCGGCCCGAGCTCGGCCCACATGAGGACGAACGCGTTATGTGCGTCGACGCCGTCGCGCGAGGTGTACTTGCCGATGTAGGTCGGGAACCGGCCCAGGCCCACGCCAGCCGGGTGGTCCTGCCACATCTGCCTTGCGCCGTCCCAGATTTCGAAGCGGCTGAGCGTGCTGCTGTCGACGGTTGCCTGGCCGGTCGCGTCGACCTTCTGGGTCTGCGTCACGCGGTCAACCACGCTCTGCGGGAAGAAGCTCACCGTCAGCACCAGCAGCAACCCCGCGAACACCGCCGCGATGACACTGCGATGCATGAGCAGGATCAGCAGGCCGACGAGTGCGATCAGGTAGGACTGGCGCGAATACGTGAACAGGATCGCCGTTGCCAGCAGCACGCAGCCCACCACCGCCGCGATGCGTACGAACTTGCGTTTGTCGAACACCGCGATCGCGGCGACCATCGGCAGGAACATCGCGTAGAAAACGCCGGCACGGTTCGCCATGTTCGTGTCGCCGAACGGTCCGGTTGCGCGCTGGGTCTCGACGTACTCGCCCAGCCCGAACGAAACGCCCTGGTAGATCGCCTCGATCGCGGTCAGTGGCGCCACCAGCAGCACCAGCAGGATCAGCTGCCGCGTGCGGTTCAGATCCTGGCGGCAGCGCCGGTACACGAAGTACAGCAGCG
>CADCUA010000170.1 GCA_902805755.1 uncultured Lysobacter sp. | reverse complement strand
TCTGTACCTTGACGGCGGCCTCGTCGGCGTCGGTGCCGGGGCGGAACGTGACCGTAAGCTGCAGCACGCCGTCGGAGCCGGCGACGGACTTGACGTACATCATGTCCTCGACGCCGTTGATCGCTTCCTCCAGCGGCGTGGCCACCGTCTCGGCGATCACCTTCGGGTTCGCGCCCGGGTACACGGTGCGCACCACCACCGACGGCGGCACGACGTCGGGGTATTCACCGATCGGCAGGATCGGGATCGCGATCAGGCCCGCGGCGAAGATCACGATCGACAGCACGGCCGCGAAGATCGGGCGGTCGATGAAGAAGCGGGAGAAGTCCATGGCTCGGTCCTTGGCAGGAATCCGGGCCGCAAGGGCCCGGGCCTCCGGCGAACGCCGGAAGCAGGGAAACGTCGTGGATCGGTGAGCGGCTAGCGGGCGGCGACGGCAGGCGACGGCGGCGGCGCACCCATCGCGATCTGTTGCGGCACGACCGGCATGCCGGGGAAGAACACCTTCTGCACGCCGTGGACGATCACCCGATCGGCCGCCGTCAGGCCCGACTCGACCATGCGCAGCCCGTCGGCCATGCGACCGAGCACGACGTCGCGGCGCTCGGCGGTGTTCTTCGCGCCGAGCACGTAGACGTACTTGCGGTCCTGGTCGGTGAGCACGGCGCGGTCATCGATGAGCAACGCGCGCCGCTCGGCGCCACCCTGCAGTTGCACACGGGCGAACAGGCCCGGGGTGAAACGACCGTCCGGATTGCGCAGCACGGCGCGTGCGCGGATGGTGCCGGTGCTTGCGTCGACCTGGTTGTCGACAAAGTCCAGCCGGCCTTCATGCGGATAGCCGCTCTCGTTCGCGAGGCCGACATGTACGACCCCGCCCTCGCCGCTGCCACTGCCGCCGCCGGCTTCGCGATGACGCAGGTAGGTCTGCTCGTCGGTCTCGAAGTACACGTGCACCGGGTCGACGGAGACGAGCGTGGCGAGCACGGTGGTGTCGGCCTGCGCGAGATTGCCTGTGGTCACCAGTGCACGGCCCCCGCGACCGGAGATCGGCGAGCGCACCTGCGTGTACTGCAGTTCCAGCCGCGCGGCTGCCACGGCGGCTTCGGCGGCGCGAACCGTGGCACTGCCCTGCGACGACGCGGCACGCCGTGCCTCGAACTCCTCGCGCGAGATCGCCTTCGCATCGACGAGCATCTGCGCGCGCCGGTCCTGCGACTGCGCGAGCCGCGCCTCGCTGCGGGCCCGCTCGAGCTCGGCGACGGCACGATCGAGGTTCGCCCTGTAGCGGCGCGGATCGATGGTGAAGAGCAGATCGCCGCGGCGCACTAGGTCGCCCTCGCGATAGGCCACGCGCTCGACGTGGCCGCTGACGCGCGGCCGCAACTCGACCGTTTCGACGGCCTGCAGGCGGCCGGTGAAGTCGCTCGATTCGCGAACCGGCTTGGCCTGCACCTGCGCGACGCTCACCTCCGGTGGCGGCGGCATGGCGGGCGCGGTTTCGGCCTGGCTGCTGCAGCCGGTAACCGCAATCGACATGGCGATCGCGATTGCAAAAAGGGACAGCCGCGGTGACGGATGAGATGCGCTCATAAGGAGGGCTCCTGCGGGGGATGGGAGGTCGCCAGCGTTCGCAACAGCGCACGCGCGGCGGAAAGGTGGGGAGCGGCGCCGGCGCAGACCGCCGGGGCATCACGGAACGGGACGACGGCAGGTGCGTGCGTATCGCGCTGACTGGCAAGCGCGACGGCCTGCTCGCCGATCGCACGCGCGCGGGGCCACTGCGGGCATGCATGGCCACTGTTGCGGTCTGTCCAGGCCGGCCGGTCGACGTCGAGCATCTGCACGCGCACGCCGCTGGCGCGCGTTTCCTCGTGCAACACGCGCACCAGCATCTTCAGCGTTGCGGCAGCAACGGAGCGATGGCCGTAGCCGGCCCATGGCGACGCACTGCCCGGACCGCCGACCACCACGAAGCGGGCGCCGGGAGACTGTTCGGCAAGCCACGGCAGCAGGTGCCGCGCGGCCACAAGATACGGGTGGACATCCTGATCGATACGCTGACGCAAGGCATCGATCGGCGTGTCGAGCACACGCCCGCGGTCATCGGTCCCGCGCAGCGTCAGCACGACGTCACCGACGGTGCGGCCGAGACGGCGCAGGCGTGCCAGCAGCCGTGCACCCCCGCGTTCGGTCGCAAGGTTCGCGCGAATGCACACGAGATCCGCCTGCGGGTGTGCGGCCTCCAGGGTCGCGAGTGCGCTGCAGCCGCGTGCCACTGCAACCACCGCGCGACCCTGTGCGAGCGCGGCGTCGACCACCGCCCGTCCCACCGTGCCGCTCGCGCCGAGGACAACCAGCACGCCGCTCATTGTCCCTTTCCCGGGATAGTCCAGCCCATGTTCGGGACAGTCCGACTTATACGACCGCGAGCGGACACCAGAATGGCGGCCATGACCACAAGCACGCCCACCGGCAGGATCACGGCGAATGCCAGCGTCCAGGCGAGCAGTCCGGCATCGGCGCCACTGCCCCCGATGCTGTGTGAAACGAGCATCGCGCCGAGCGCAAGCACGCCTGATGCGCCGGCGAGCAACAGGCCGGAGACAAGCAGGCGGACAATGCGGTCGGCGGGCATGGTGCGAACCTCGAAGAAGAGGATCGCAGCCTAGGCCCGGGCGGCGGGTTTGATTAGCCCCGACTTCGGGGAGAAATTATCCCGGCCCTGGGACAAAAGGCGTAACGTACGCATGCGATGCTGCACGCCGCCCGCCAAGGAACAGACCGATGTCCCGCGATCTCAACGACACGCTCGTCTTCGTCAAGGTGGTCGAGCACGGAAGTTTCATTTCCGCCGCGCGTGCATTGCGCCTGCCGAAGACGACGGTAAGCCGCAAGGTCCAGGACCTGGAGACGCGCCTGGGCGCGCAGCTGCTCCACCGCACGACGCGCAAGCTCGGACTCACCGAGGCGGGCAACATCTATTTCGAGCACTGCCAGCGCATCTCACGCGAACTCGACGAAGCCGAGAGCGCGGTCAGCCAGCTGCAGGGCGGGCCACGCGGCTGGCTGCGGATCACCGCGCCCTATTCGATCGGCATCACCTGGATCGCGCCCCTGCTCGGCGATTTCCATGCGCTGCATCCGGAAGTGCGCGTGGAAATGGTGCTGACCAACGAGCCGCTCGACCTGATCGACAAGGAGATCGATGTCGCCCTGCGCATCGGCCACCTCGCCGATTCCAATCTTGTCGCGCGCCGCCTCGGCACGTTCCGCTCGCAGGTGTATGCGAGCCCGAACTACATCGCGCGGCACGGCGAGCCGCTGCATCCGGACGACCTGCAGCACCATCGCGGGCTCACGTTTTCCAAGCACCGGCGCAACGGCGCGTACTACTGGCCCTTGTCCGACGGCGAGCGCAGCGTCGACTTCCGGGTCGATCCCGTACTCGTTGCCAACGATCCCGGCTTCCTCACGGGTGCACTGATCTGCGGCGAAGGTTTGATGCTCACCAGCGACGTCACCGTCAAGGCGTACGTCGAACAGGGCCTGGTGCAGCGCGTGCTCGCGGGCTGGGTCGGCCCGGAGTTCCATTGCAATGCGGTATTCCCCAAGGGCCGCGTGCAGTCACCCAAGGTGCGCGCGTTTGTCGATTTTCTCGTTGAACGCCTGAACTTCGACGCCGACTACATGCAGGTCCTCTGCCCGCTGCGGAAGCGGTTCGAAGAAGAAAGCCTCACGCAGGTTTCCATCTCGAAAGAACTTGCCAAAGCGGTATCACGCGCAGACACATCAACCGCAGAGCACATCGAGACGCAGGGCTGGAGCGTCAAGAGGTGATGGATACGCACCACGGCCTTTCACGTTGCCTAACGTGTACAGCCCAGGAGCGCACCTACGTACTCCGGGCCAAGGCCAAAGACGCTACGCCCCGCGAGGCACCGATGGGGACACGAACGGGCCGCAGGCACGTGTCACCCGCGGCAACTGCAGGGCAACACGTC
>CADCUA010000169.1 GCA_902805755.1 uncultured Lysobacter sp. | reverse complement strand
GCGCGAAGGTCGGCACATTGGTGGCGATGGTGTTTTCGAAACCGACCTGGGTGTAGACGTTGTCCTCGTTGCTGATCACGACGGCCGCCTTCGAGACGTTCTCGAAGCGCACGTCGCTGCCCCACAGCCAGTCGCCGTAGCCGCGGTCGATCTCGATGCCCACCGGGGTGTTCCTGATGGTGGTGTTGGCCAGCGTGAGGCCGGCTTCATGTTCGCGGATCGCGGCGTCGCGCTGGCCGTCGAAGGTGGCGTCCATCAGCGTGTACTGCCAGGCCGGCGAGGTTTTCTCGGACACGATGCCGTAGCGGCCGCCGTAGAACTTCAGGTTGTAGCCGACGTTGCCGACGTTGTAGATGCCGGCAAAGCCGGAACCGAGGCGGAAGTCGATGTGCGACAGGTTCGAGTGCTGCGCGGTGCGCTGGCGCACGGCGGCGGCGCCCGGGTTGCCGTCGCCGACCTCGAAGTCGACGTTCGACAGCGCCGAGTAGAAGGTCGACGAATTGGCGTCGCGTACCGCCTTGCCCTGCTCGGTGCTGAACGGTACCGCGCCCGGCACCGGCATCGCCACCTTGCCCACGTTGTAGGTGTCGGTGCCGGTGAAGATCACCATGTGGCCCACGCCCTGCTGGAAGCCGGGCGTCTTCGCCCCCAGCACCAGCACGGGACGGGTATTGCCCACGCCGTAGAGGCGCACGGCGATCGGGATCAAGAGGCTGCGGCTGATGCGGTAGCGGCCCGAGGGCAGGAACACCAACCCGCCCTCCCCCGCGTGGGCGGCGCTGTCGATGGCCTGCTGGATGGCGGCGGTGTCGTCGCTGACGCCGTCGCCCTTGGCGCGCACCAACACGGCGCGGGCATCGTCCGGCATGCTCTGGTAGGCCGAGACGGAAGGTGGCGTGGCCGCTTGGGCCAGGGCGGCCTGCACGCCGAGCAAAGCGCCCAGGGCCAGGAACTGCAATGAATTCGTTGGGGTTCTCAACATGTCTCCTTGATCTTGTTTGATTGCCGCGCAGGGCTGAAACGAAGCCGGCGCCACGAGGGGCGCCGGCTGTTCTGCTCAGAACCTCGTGTTAGAAGTTCATG
>CADCUA010000168.1 GCA_902805755.1 uncultured Lysobacter sp. | reverse complement strand
GGGGCAGCAACCGCTTACCTCGGTCCCAAAATGAGACAAGCGCCAGCCTTGCAGCCGACGCTTGCCTGTACCGCATTATCGGCCGGAACGCTTAGAGCTTCATACCCTGCAGCGCGGGATGCACCAGCTGGCCGCCGTCAACGTTGATGCCGCGCACCAGTGCCTCGTTATCGCGCCACTGTCCGGACGCGAGCTTGTTCACCCAGGGCAGGATCGCAGCGCAGATCGCCTGCGAGCTGGTCTGGGGCACGGAACCGGGCATGTTCGTGACGCAGAAATGGGTCACGCCCTCTTCCACATACGTGGGCTCCTTCCAGGTGGTCGGACGCGAGGTTTCGAAGCAGCCACCCTGGTCGATCGAGATGTCGACCACGACGCTGCCGTTTTCCATGCCGACAAGCATGTCGCGGGTCAGCACGTGCGGCGCCTTTGCGCCGGTCACCAGCACAGCGCCGATAACCAGGTCGGCGGACGCGACTTCACGGGCGACGACATCGCGGTACGGGTACAGCGCCGTGACGTTCGGGCCGAGCAGCATCATCTCGTCCATGCGGTCCTGACGCATCTCGAACACGGTTACGTTCGCGCCGCCGGCCGCCGCGAGCGCTGCCGAAGCGCCACCGGCCTTGCCTGCACCAAACACGACCACCTTGCCGCGCTGGGTGGACGGCAGGCCGCCGAGCAGCTTGCCCTTGCCGCTCTGCGGCATGTGCAGCAGCGTCGTACCGACCTGGACGGCAATTTTGCCGGCGATGACGGACATCGGCGCGAGCAGCGGCAGGTCGCCGTTAGGCAGTTCAACGGTCTCGAACGCAACGCCCGTCAAACCGATGTCGAGCAGCTGGCGCGTCAGCGTCGGCTCTGCGGCGAGGTGCAGGTAGCAGAACAGCAGGTGTTCCCTGCGAAGGTACTGCAGGTCGCCCGCGATCGGCTCCTTAACCTTCACGATCAGCTCGCCCTTCTCGTAGAGCGCGGCGGCGTCCGGCGCGATGTTCACGCCGAGGCGGGTGTAGGCCTCGTCGGCGAAGCCGCTCTTCAGACCGGCGCCCTGTTCAAGCCAGACCTCGTGGCCACGACTGACCAGGTCGCCCGCGGCTTCGGGAACGAGCGCGACGCGCCCTTCGAGGGTCTTGGTTTCCTTCGGTACACCGATACGCATTGCTTCCTCCGTTGCGGCCCAGAAAAAACGCCGCGATCGCGGCGCAAGCAGCCATTGTCTGTGATACGGGCAATGCGCGGAACACTGCCGCCCATTGCACGCCTTGTGTTGCCGGGGTGCCGCCGCCAAGCTATGGAGCTCAACGGCGATGCGGCGCGCACATGATGCCGCGTCCGGCCGCAGTCTTCCGCGGCTTTTTCTGCCGCCTTCCATAACTCCCGATTATATCCATGACCCCTTCGAAGCATGCCCGTCTCGTTATCCTCGGCTCCGGCCCCGCCGGCTGGACGTCGGCGGTGTACGCTGCCCGCGCCAATCTCAAGCCGATGGTCATCACGGGCCTGCAGATGGGCGGTCAGCTGATGACGACGACGGAAGTCGACAACTGGCCCGGCGACCCCCATGGCCTGATGGGCCCGGATCTCATGGCGCGCATGCAGGCCCACGCCGAACGCTTCGATACGGAGGTGGTTTTCGACCATATCCATACGGTGGAACTCGCACGCCGCCCGTTCCGCCTTCGAGGCGACAGCGGTGACTACACCTGCGACGCGCTCATCATCGCCACCGGCGCAACGGCCAAGTACCTGGGCCTGCCGTCGGAGGACGTGTTCAAAGGGCGCGGCGTCTCGGCGTGCGCGACCTGCGACGGCTTCTTCTACAAGGACCAGGATGTCGCGGTCGTAGGCGGTGGCAACACCGCGGTCGAAGAGGCGCTTTACCTGTCCAACATCGCGCGAAAGGTCTATCTCGTGCACCGCCGCGACACGCTGCGCGCGGAAAAGATCATGCAGGACAAGCTGCAGGCGAAGATCCAGGCCGGCAAGATCGAACCGATCTGGCACCACGTCGTCGACGAGGTGCTTGGCAACGACGCAGGCGTCACCGGGCTGCGCGTGAAGTCCGTGCAGGACGATTCGACGCGCGAGGTGCCGGTGCACGGGCTGTTCGTCGCGATCGGCCACACGCCGAACACGACGCTGTTCGAAGGGCAGCTGGAGATGAACAACGGATACCTGCAGATCCAGACCGGGCTGGGCGGCAACGCCACCCAGACATCCATCCCCGGCGTATACGCTGCCGGTGACGTGGCCGACCAGGTCTACCGCCAGGCCATTACGTCCGCAGGTTTCGGCTGCATGGCGGCGCTCGATGCCGAGAAGTTCCTCGATCAGGACGGCTGAGGAAGGCGGGCGGCGCGATCGGCGCGTGGCTCGGTCGCTCCGACCTGATGCGTGGGCTCTGATCGCGGGGATAGCAAGCCGGATCGCGACCCTGGTGGCCCCATGACGTTCCGCAATGTCCAGAACGGAAACATGGTCCGGTGACCATCGCCCGCATACATTCGCGCATCGGCGAAATTCCCGCCGCGCACTGGGATGCGCTTCACGACGGGCGCAACCCGTTCGTCCGTCACGCTTTCCTGGATGGGTTGGAGCAGCACGGCTGCCTGCGCCCGCAATGGGGCTGGAGCGCGCGGCATTGCACGATATGGGAGGGCGACAAGCTCATCGCCGCGGCCCCGGCTTACGCCAAGGAAAATTCGCACGGCGAGTTCGTGTTCGACCATGCCTGGGCGCATGCCTACGCACGCAACGGACTCGACTACTTTCCGAAGTGGCTTTGCGCAGTGCCCTACTCGCCCGTCACGGGCCCGCGTCTTCTTGCACGCGACACAACCGCACGCCAGTTGCTTCTGAGCGAACTGGTGCGGCAATGCGAACGGGATGAAATGTCGTCGGTCCACGTCAATTTCCACGACGAGATCGACGACGCTGCATTCGGAAGCGACTGGCTGGCCCGCGCGGACATCCAGTACCACTGGCGCAACGGCGAAGGCTGGCGCGATTTCAGCGAGTTCCTCGCTGCGATGGACCACAAGCATCGAAAGAACATCCGGCAGGAGCGCGCACGCGTCACGCGGGAAGGCGTTCGCTTGCGCGTCGTCGACGGCGTGAGCGCGAACGATGCGGAATTGGCAGCGATGCACGGCTTCTACCTGCAGACGTTCGCCGAATACGGCAACCACCCGGCCCTGACGCTGGAGTTCCTCCACCATCTGCGCGAACACATGCCCGAGGCCTTGGTAATCGTGCTCGCCGAGCGTGGAGATGAGCCCATCGCTGGCGCGCTCTGCGTTCGTGGTGCAGACACGCTTTACGGCCGCTACTGGGGAGCCACCGAGAACGTGCCGGGCCTGCATTTCGAGGTCTGCTACTACCAGGGCATCGAGTACTGTCTGCGCGAGGGCCTCACGCGCTTCGAGCCCGGCGCGCAGGGCGAACACAAGCTCGCGCGCGGCTTCCTGCCAACGTATGTCCGGAGCCGTCATTGGCTGGCGCATCCCGTATTCCGCAAAGCACTTGCATCGTGGTGTGCCGAGGAGGCTTGTTCGATCGAACGCTACGCGGCTGCCCTGGCCGCGAGGTCGCCTTTCAAATCCCCACAGGACCATGCCGCTCCGCCTGCCGCCGCTCCCCGCTGACCCGCGCGCGCCGTTCCCGCCGGTGGAATTGGCCCTGCGTCATCCCGATGGCCTGCTGGCGATCGGCGGAGACCTTTCGCCCGCACGCCTCCTCACCGCCTATCGAAGCGGCGTGTTTCCGTGGTTCGGCGAAGGCCAACCGATTCTCTGGTGGTCGCCCGACCCCCGAACGGTCTTCCATACCGGATCACTGCGGATGTCGTCCCGGCTTCGACGCAGCCTGAAGCGGTCGACCTGGCAGGTCCGCGCCGACACGGCGTTCGAGTCGGTGATCGACGCGTGCGCGCATGTGCCGCGCAACGGGCAGGACGGGACCTGGATAACGGCGGAGATGCGGACTGCATATGTCGAGTTGCACCGG
>CADCUA010000167.1 GCA_902805755.1 uncultured Lysobacter sp. | reverse complement strand
TCCTGCGAGAAACGGGCGGCATTCACGCCGGCCAGCAGGCCCTGCGCGGCGGCTTCCTCGTAACCGGTGGTGCCGTTGATCTGCCCGGCGAAGAACAGCCCGGCGACCGCCTTCGTTTCCAGCGTGGACTTGAGCCCGCGCGGGTCGAAGAAGTCGTATTCGATCGCGTAGCCGGCGCGCGTGATGTGCGCGTTCTCGAAGCCGCGAATGCTTCGCACGAGTTCGAGCTGCACGTCGAACGGCAGCGAGGTGGAGATGCCGTTCGGGTAGATCTCCGCGACGTCCAGGCCTTCGGGCTCGACGAAGATCTGGTGGCTGGCCTTCTCGGCAAAGCGCACCACCTTGTCCTCGATCGACGGGCAGTAGCGCGGGCCGATGCCTTCGATCTGGCCGGTGTAGAGCGGGCTGCGGTCCAGCGCGCCGCGGATGATCTCGTGCGTGCGCTCGGAGGTGTGGGTGATCCAGCACGAGACCTGGCGCGGGTGGTCAGCCGTGCTGCCCATGAACGACATCACCGGACGCGGATCGTCGCCGGGCTGCTCCACCATCACCGAGTAATCCAGCGTGCGCCCGTCGATGCGCGGCGGCGTGCCGGTCTTGAGACGGTCGACCACGAACGGACCTTCACGCAGTCGCTGCGCGAGCGCGAGCGCGGGTGGATCGCCGGCGCGACCAGCCGCGAACGTGGTCTGGCCCACGTGCACCTTGCCGGCCAGGAACGTGCCGGCCGTGAGCACGACCGCCGGCGCCTCGAAGCGCAGCCCGGCCTGGGTGAGGACCGAGCGCACGCGTCCACCGTCGAACTCGATATCGTCCACCGCCGACTGGAACAGCGTCAGGTTCGGCTCGCTCTCCACGGCGCGACGGATGAAGCTGCGATACAGCGCGCGGTCGGCCTGGCAGCGCGTGGCACGCACGGCCGGTCCCTTGCTCGCGTTGAGGCGGCGCCACTGGATGCCGGCCGCGTCCGCCGCGCGCGCCATCACGCCGCCAAGCGCGTCGATTTCACGAACCAGATGCCCTTTGCCGATGCCGCCGATCGCCGGATTGCAGCTCATCGCGCCGACGGTCTCGACGTTGTGCGTGAGCAGCAGCGTGCGTGCGCCCGCACGCGCCGCCGCGAGCGCCGCCTCGGTGCCGGCATGGCCGCCGCCGACGACGATGACGTCGTAGCGGTAGAAGGATCGCGTCATGGCGCTGGGTCCGTAAGACAGGCGCGGATTGTAGGCGTCGCCGGTCACGGTCGCGCCGTTTGTGGCTGCACTTCGGGCAGGGCACGCCCACTGCCGCGGATGAACGCTTCAGCGCTCCGCAAGAAGCCTCGAGCGATGCCGGCAGCCTTGGCACGCTTCCTGCGACATACCTCCTGCACCTCGCGGGGCAGGCGCTCGTCGCCGGCCGGTATTGGAACAGGGGCTGGCCAAGCGCTCGTGGGGGATGCCGGAGGGGCCGAATGTCGGGGGACGTTCGGCCCCTCTTTTTTTATTTCCGGAGTACCGCTCGCGCCACAAGCGGGGCGCGGCATGGCTTGAGCCATGCGGGCCAAGGCGCCGGTGCCAGGGAGACGGAACAGGGGGGATCCGGGATTCTCACCCGGCACCGGCATGGGCGCTGACAGGTCGTACTCCTGCCGGGAGCGTCGAAAAGCGACGCGCCCGGTCAGTGCCGGTAGCTTGCGTTCACCGCGCCGTAAAAAGCAAGCCGGGCGAACCCGGCTGCAGGGTCAGGGCTCCTGCTCGGACGATATGGGCGAGCCGCTCTCGGCCCCACGGCGCATCATCCGCTCCATGCGCGAGCCACCATCGCTGCTGCGCGGCGCACGCATTTCCCGCGGCGGCTCGGGCGAGCGCATCGTCTGCAGGCCGCCCGGATCGGGGCCTTCCATGCGCCGGCGCCCACCCAGGTCGCGCCACGGCGCCCGACGTCCGTCGGAGTCACCGCGAACGCCATCGCCCGGACGCGGCTGGATCACCACCGGCGGGCGGTACGGATAGCCGTAGTACGGGTTGCCGTAATAAGGGCTGCCGTAACCGGGATAGCCGTAGAACGGATAGCCGTGATACAGGCTGCCGTAATACGGGTGGCGGCCGTAATAGCCCGAGCCGTAACCGAAACGCATGCTGCCGTACGGGTGATACCCGTAAGGCCCACCGTGATAGCGGTAATCGACGCTGGGACGGCCGTAGTAATAGTCGGCGCCATTGGCGCCGCGATGGGTGTAGGCGCCCGTGACGCAACCCGCAAGCAGGCCGGCGGCAACGAGCGGGACAAGCAGTTTGCGGATCATGGGTCGGTATCCCTGAAGGGGTTCAAGCAGCATTGGGCTCGCGCATTGAACTTGCGCTTAACTTTTCGTATGGCACGCGCGCGAAGCATGACCGGTTCAGCCAGAACCCGCGCGGCCATCACGCCAGGTCTGGTCGTTGCCGCTGGTCGGGAACGCTGCGAGCATGCCCGGCCCGACCGCGATGGCACCGTCATGACTTCCCTGCATCGCGCTTCCGGCCGCTGGCGCCTGGGGCTCGCGCTCAGCCTGACCACAGCCGCCTGCTGGGCGACGCTGCCGATCGCGCTGAAGATCGTGCTGGACGTGCTTGATCCGGTCACGCTGACCTGGTTCCGCTTCCTCGTTGCCGCGCTGTGCACGTCCGCGTGGCTGGGCCTGCGCGGCGGCCTGGGCGGTTACCGCGCGCTTGGTCGCCGCGGTTGGGCGATGCTGCTGGTCGCGGCGGTGATGCTGCTGGGCAATTACGTGTTCTATCTGCTGGGGGTTCAGTACACGAGCCCGGGCAACGCGCAGCTGCTGATCCAGCTCGCGCCGCTGCTGATGGCGCTGGGCGGCATCTTCGTGTTCCGCGAATCGTTCGGGCGCGCGCAGTGGGCGGGCCTGGCCGTGCTGCTCGTCGGGCTCGGGCTGTTCTTCCGCGACCAGCTCACCCAGGCGGGGCTCGCCGCAGCGGCCGACGCCTCGCGCGATCCCGGCGCGTACGTGTTCGGCTCGCTGATGGTTCTCATCGCCGCGCTGGTGTGGGCGGTGTACGCGCTCGCGCAGAAGCAGCTGCTGATGAAGCTCGGCTCCATGCAGGTGCTGCTGGTGATCTACGTGGTCGCGAGTCTGGTGCTGCTGCCGTTCGCGCGCCCGGCGACGCTGCTCGCGCTCGATGCCACGCACGCCGCGCTGCTGCTGTACTGCGCGCTGAACACCGTCGGCGCGTACGGCGCGTTCGCCGAAGCGCTCGCGCACTGGGAGGCCTCGCGCGTGTCGGCGATCCTCGCGACCACGCCATTGCTGTGCATCGCCGCGGCCAGCGTCGTGCATGCGCTGTGGCCGCAGTGGCTCGCGCCCGAACGCATCACCGTGCTCGGCTGGGTCGGCGCCGGGCTCGCCGTGGCCGGCTCGGCCGCGGTCAGCCTGCTCGGCCGGCGTGCGGCTGCGCGCTAGGATGCACTCATGACCGAAGCCGCTTTGACCGCGCCGATCGCCGGCGCTCCCGATTTCAATGCAATCCTGGCCGCCGCCGCGCGCATCTCGCCGCATGCGCGCGTCACCCCGGTGGTGCGCTCGCGCAGCCTCGACGCGCTCGCCGGCTGCGAGCTGCATTTCAAGGTTGAAGCGCTGCAGCGCATCGGCGCGTTCAAGTTCCGCGGCGCCGCGAATGCGGTGTTCGGCCTGGACGACGCCACCGCCGCGCGCGGCGTGGTCACGCAGAGCTCGGGCAACCACGGCGCCGCGATCGCGCTCGCCTGCCGCCTGCGCGGTATTCCCGCGCATGTGGTCGCGCCGTCGAACACGCCGCTGATCAAGCTCAACGCGATCCGCGAATTCGGCGCGACGCTGGTCTCGTGCGCACCGACGCTCGCCGCGCGCGATGCGAGTTGCGCGCAGGTGCTGGCCGACACCGGTGGCGAGCTCGTGCATCCGTACAACGACACACGCGTGATCGCCGGGCAGGGCACCGCGACGCTGGAGCTGCTGCACGAGGTGCGCGGCGTGGATACGGTGATCGC
>CADCUA010000166.1 GCA_902805755.1 uncultured Lysobacter sp. | reverse complement strand
TACGCGCGAGTTTTCATGAGCCTTGCCGGCAAGCATGTCCTCGTAACCGCGGGACCCACGCACGAGCCGATCGATCCGGTCCGGGTCATCGCGAACCGTTCGTCGGGGCGGCAGGGGTTCGCAATTGCAGAGGCAGCTGTTCAGGCCGGCGCCCGGGTAACGCTCGTTGCCGGCCCCGTCGCGCTTGCAACGCCGGTCGGCGTGGATCGCATCGACGTGGAGACTGCAGAGCAGATGGCCAGCGCTGTTTTCGAGGCGCTTCCAGTGGATGCGGCGGTTCTCGTCGCTGCCGTCGCGGACTGGCGGGTGGAACCGTCATCCGCCAAGCTCAAGAAAGGCGATGGTCCGCCGCAGCTGCACTTCCTGCCGACCCGCGATATCCTGGCCGAGTTGAGCGCAAGCGAGATGCGGCCGAAGCTAATGGTCGGCTTCGCGGCGGAAACGGACGACGTCGTGCGTCGCGGCATGGCCAAGCGTCACGCCAAAAAGGCGGACTGGATCGTCGCCAATGACGTGTCCGGCGACGTGATGGGCGGGGCCCGGAACCAGGTACATCTCGTGACGGAGCAGGGCGTGGAGAGTTGGCCCGAAGCGGATAAGGAAGATGTTGCGCGTGTTCTGATATTGCGCGTGGCTCAGGCGCTCGCCTGAGCGCACGTCCCGCAGCCCGGATCGGCAGGGATCCGGATCTGGCGCCATGTTAGCGAAGTCCCGTCGAACAGGTGCAGCGTGCCAGCCTGATCGCTCGTCACGCCGGCAATCGTGTTGACCGCCAGCAGCGCCGCGAAGCTCCCGACAGTGCTGGCAAGTGGACCGAGCACGCCCAACTCCGCGCAATTGTCACAGTCGTCACTGTCGAACGCATCGCCCACGAAGCAGCGGTAGCAGGGCTTGGCGCGAAACAGGGCGACCTGTCCTTGCAACTGGACGGCCGCAGCGGAGAGCAGTAGGACGCCAAGCGCAACGCAGGCATCGCTCACCGCCAGCCGGGTCGCGAAATTGTCGCTGCCGTCGATCGCCAAATCATGCCCGACGAGCAGCTCGGAGGCATTGCTCTCATCAATGCGCTGGCGCACAGGTTCGACC
>CADCUA010000165.1 GCA_902805755.1 uncultured Lysobacter sp. | reverse complement strand
ACTTCGCAGCGGTCTTGACCTTTGCATGCACGCCAACGGCGGTGGCCATGCCCGATTCCTTCCATTCCAGATACTGCACGTCCAGGTCCGCGAGTTCCTGCGCGCTGAACATCTGGCGCGCAGCGGTGAAAATCTGCGCTTCTTCTTCCGCCGCATGCTGCAGCGTCAGCTCTGCGAGGACGTGCGCGGAGCCCGCGAACTGCCGGCTGTTGTAGTCGGACGCGTGCAGGTCGGGCAGCACGCTCTGCTCGACGGCGCGGTGCTCCTGGATCGCGATCGCGTACATCAGTTGCTGCTCGTGGTTCGCACGCTCGCCAAACGCGGGGTAGAAGACCATCTCCTCCCACTTCGCATGCGGAATCATCACGGCCTCGACCTGCTGCAGCAGGGCCTGGCGTTCGTTGTCGCGCTCGTCGGGGGTGGACACGAGTTGCTGGTAAAGGCTGCGAAGTTCTTCGTGCTCGCTCTTCAGGGTTTGCAGGATGTCACGCATGGTCGGATCTCCAGTAGGCCCGAAGCCATTGCGCACTGCATCCGGTACTGCCGCTGTGAAAGCGGCTGTAGCGAATTCTCAGGCCGCAAGCGGAGCAGGGCGCCCGAAGTGGTAGCCCTGTCCGTACCGCACGCCAAGCCCACGCAGCATCTGCGCTTCCTCGCTGCATTCGATTCCCTCAGCCACGACATCCACCGCCATCCGGCCCGCAAACCCGACGGTCGCACCGACCAGCGCCTGCTTCGCTTCATCGAAGTGTATGTCGCGCGTCAGCTGCATGTCGAGCTTGAGCACGCGCGGACGCACGCGCAGCGCATGGCTGAGGCCGGAGTACCCGGCGCCGAAATCGTCGACGGCGATGACGGTGCCGCGCCTGCTGTAGCGCTGGAGCGCTTCGATCAGCGGTCCGTATTCCTCGATGACCGCATGCTCCGTGATCTCCAGCACGATCGGTCCCGGGCCTGCCTCGTGCAGCATCTGCAGCGTCTCCGCCGATTGCAGGGCGCGAGGTGAAAGATTGATCGCCAGGTAAACCCCGTCCGGCAGACGCGACTGGTGCGCGAGCGCCGCCTGCAATGCAGCGCGTTCAAGCTCTTCGCCCATGCCGAGCCGCCACGCGTCGGCGAACCACAGATCCGGCGTGCGGTAGGGTTGCGTGTCGAACCGCGAAAGCGCCTCCATGCCGACGACCGCGCCGTCGGCCAGCGAGACAATCGGCTGGAACGCGATGCTCAATCCTTGTTTCACGAGCCCGCGGATCTGTTCGCTCTGCCGCCGCTGCACGGATGCAATGCGTTCTTCCTCCCCGAGGCTGTTGCCGAGCAGATCCGCAAGCACGCGCAGGTAGCGCACGTCGCGCGTCTGGACGGACGGGTCCACCTCGTGGCTGATGCAGCACAGCGTCCCGAACACGCGTCCGCCCGGGATCATCACCGGCACGCTGATGTAGGTGCCGATGTCCAGCGTGCGCGTGATGTCCATGTGGCACACGCGTGGATCGGTGCGTGCATCATGGATCACGTTCGGCAGCTCACCCTGCGCCACGCGGCGGCAGTACGTTTCCTCGAGATCGAAATGCGTGCCGTTGGGCACCGCCCGGCCATGGATGCCACCCACCGACTCCCGGATCACCTTGCGGCCGTTCTCGAACTCGCAGAGGAAACCGATATCCGCGTCGAGGTGCTCGCGCGCGGCCTCGATGATCTGCCGCAGGCACGAGGGCGAACTCGCGTCGATCGATTGGACGATCGCGCCGAGCGCGGTTGGCGCTGCCACTGGCTGTGCATTCATGCGTGACCCGTCCTGTTGGCCGAACTGCAGGGGCCTCGATGCAATCGCATGATCGTTCCGTGCGATCAGCCTCGAGCCCATAGTCGCAGCACGCGACCATAAAAACTCCTGCCCGATAGTCGCGCGGACGCGAGTGAAGACGCAAGCGGAACGGTCGCGTTCGCATGATCGGGCTCACGATTGGCCCGGCAGCGGCGTGAAGTCCGTTTGCACAGGGGACTTCCCATCAGTAGACGCAATGTCGCGCCAAGACCCGCAACGCCTGCACTATCTCGATGCCCTGCGCAGCACGCTGATGCTGCTCGGCCTGGTGCTCCACTCCGCGCGCCCGTACAGCAGCGGCGACTGGCGCGTCAACGATCCGGCCCAATGGGCACCGCTCGATGTGGTCGGGTCGGTGCTGCACCTGTTCCGCATGCCCGCGTTCTTCGTTGTCGCCGGCTTTTTCGCGATGTATCTCATCGGTCGGCGCACGACGCCGCAGTTCATCCGCGAACGCAGCCGCCGCACACTCGTGCCGTTCGTGGTGACGCTGCTGACCTTGAACGTGCTGCAGGCCTGGTTCGTCGCACGCCAGGTGGAGGGCGATACAAGCCCGTTGTGGAGCAGCGTCGTGCTGCCGCAGCTCTGGGACGGCAGCCTGGTCTCGCACCTGTGGTTCCTGGTGTGCCTGGCCGCGTACTTCGCGCTGACCGCCGTCGCGGCGCCGCTGCTGCGTAGGCTGGGCAACGCTCGCATGCCCTGGTCCGCAAACAGGTGGGGGCCGTCGATTGCGATCTTCGTGCTGGTCGCCGGTGCCGCGTTCTATCGCGTCGGTATCGCCGTTGTCGACAAGCTCACCGCTCCTTTGCTGCACGAGAACGTGCTCGGGCTGATCATGCCGTTCACCGTGCTCGAATACCTGCCGTTCTTCGCCGTGGGGCTGGTGCTGTGCGCGTTTCCACAGGTGATGGATCGCTTTGCGCGGGTGAACTTCGTCGTGCTGGGACTGGCACTGCTGGGCGCGGCCGGCGTTCACTTCCTCGCGGCCGAGGCCACGACGTTGCAGAAGGCATTGCGGCTGGTCAGCGAGGTCGTGCTGGTCTGGATGATCATCCGCGCGCTGTTCGCGTTGTTCCAGCGCATCGCAAACCGACCCTCGCCGGCGGTACGTTATCTGTCCGACGCCAGCTACTCGGTGTATCTGTTCCACCACCTCGTGGTGATCGTGGCGGCGACCTTGCTGATTCCCGTCGGCCTGCCGCCGGCGCTGAAATTCTTCATGGTGCTTGCGACGGCGGCGATCGTGTCGCTCGCCGCGTACCACCTGTTGATCCGGCGCTCGCCGCTGCTGTCCTACCTGTTCAATGGTGCGATCCGGCCCGGTTCCGGGCCGCGAACAGGCGACTCAGCGGTGCAGGGGCCCGCTGCCGACGGCACGTCCCGCGTGCAGGCCGCAGGCGCGAAGCCGTAACCGTCGTAGCCAGCCAGCACTCAGTGCGCGGTGCCGGTAGGCACCGCCTGCTTTCTGAGTGCGTGTTCCCGGCGTTCCGCCTCGAGCGCCGCCAGGTGCTCGTCCAGCGTGCGGCCTTCGTGATCGGCCTCACGCGTTGCCGCTTCGCGCAGCACCGGGGACGCGTCCACGCGAAGGGTTTCGCCGACGCGTGCGCGTACGCGGCAGGCATGGTGGAGCATTGCAAGCAGCATGGCCGCGCTGTCGGTCGTCGCTGCCACCTTGCCTCCGAATACGAGTACCCACTCGTCCCCGCGCAGCCCACCACCGCCGACCACGCCGTCTTCCGCATCGAGCAGCCGTGCATGGGCGACGATGGGAGGCGGGGGCGGGGCAGGCGTGCGCTTGGGCTGTTGCTTGCGTCGCGCATCGCGCTTGGCTTTGGAATTGATCGACATGGCGCCTCCTGGAGCGGAAAGCTTAGCGCGCGTCGGTTGGCGCCGGGTCCCCTGCGCAGGCATAGCATCGGCCAGATGCGCTTCGTGAAGTAGCGCAAAGCCGTTCCAATCGCCACACACCAGTGGTGCGGCCAGCCCTGCCGGTTAAAGTGCGCGCTTTCACCGTGTACAGGCCCTGCCGATGAGCGCACCCGTTGAATGCCCCCAATGCGGGCTTGGTAACACCTACATGGACGGGGCTGGTCGGGTGTGCGCCGACTGCGGCTACGAATGGGAGCCCGAACCGGCCGCGGCCAGCGACTCCGTGATGGTCGTTCGCGACAGCAATGGCAACACGCTGCAGCAA
>CADCUA010000164.1 GCA_902805755.1 uncultured Lysobacter sp. | reverse complement strand
GTCCGCCCGGCGGCATATTCATCGATGAAATGCCGGAACACGCCTTCCCAGTACTCGCCCGAGAAGTCGCGGAAATGGATCGGCAGGCCCAGCCGGCCGCACACGGCAACCGCGTCACGACGATCCTGCTCCGCGCGGCAGTCGCCGCTTCCGTCTTCCGCCCAGTTCTGCATGAACAGGCCTGCGACGGGCTCACCGCATTCGAGCAGCTTCAGCGCGGCAACGGATGAATCCACGCCGCCGGACATGCCGACGACGGTGCGCGGCGTGCTCATGCCACCTGCAGCATCAGTTCGAGCGGATGTCGCCGACCGGCGAGGTAATCGGAGGCGGCGCGCCAGACCAGCGGGCTGCGGTGCCGCTCGTGCTCGGCCTGGAGCTCGGACGGCGTCATCCACAATGCGCGCGCGATGCCGACGTCGAGTTCGCGCGTCGGATCATGCGAGACGGGCTCGGCAGCGAACGCAAAGCGCAGATAGTGGCGTCCGTCGCTTCCATCCGGCTGCGGCGGCGACTTCCACTGGTATGCGCCGACGAACGCCGTCAGCCGCACGCACCAGCCAGTTTCCTCCAGCGTTTCACGAAGCGCTGCATCGGCGATGCTCTCGTCGGGCTCCAGATGCCCGGCCGGCTGGTTCAACACCAGGCGGCCGCGCACGGTCTCCTCGACCATCAGCAGGCGGCCGGAATCGACAACGATGGTGGCGACCGTCACGTCGGGTTGCCAGAAGCGGCCTTCGCGGTAGCTCACGGGCTGGATTGTCCTCATCTCGGCATAAACGCAGTCCGCGGCATTTTGCAGCCGCGCCACGAAACGGTCCATCGGTCTGCGTTCGGCAGCAGCGATCTATAATTCCCGCATGCCTCGACAGACCGATCGCGAACACAACCACAGCGCACTTGCGGAGACCGGCAAGCCCGAAGTCGCCCGACCGCCGCTGTATTCCGTACTGCTGCTGAACGACGATTACACCCCGATGGACTTCGTAGTCGAGGTTCTTATGCGGTTTTTCCCGATGACAGCAGAAAAAGCCACCCAGATCATGCTCCATGTGCACACCCGGGGCCGCGGCGTATGCGGTGTCTTCA
>CADCUA010000163.1 GCA_902805755.1 uncultured Lysobacter sp. | reverse complement strand
CGCTGATCGTGTAGGCATTGCCAGCAATGCGCGCGAGCGCCTCTTCCACGCCCTCGAAGCGGCCGATCGACAGCCCGAACTGCTTGCGGATTCGAGCGTACGCGCCGGTCACGATCGCGCCCATCTTCGCGCCACCACTGGCGGTCGAGGGCAGGGTGATCGAACGGCCGATTGACAGGCACTCCACCAGCATCTGCCAGCCCTTGCCCGCGTACGCTTCGCCACCGATCAGCTGGCTGAGGGGGATGAACACCTCGCGGCCCTGGATCGGCCCGTTCTGGAATGTGGAGTTGAGCGGGAAGTGGCGACGACCGATGTCGATGCCCGGCGTTTCGCGCGGCACGAGCGCCAGCGTGATGCCGATGTCCTGCTTCTCACTGAGCAGGCCCTCCGGGTCGTACATGCGGAACGCAAGGCCGATCAGCGTCGCGACCGGTGCCAATGTGATGTAGCGCTTGTCGAACGTGAGCTTTACGCCAACGACGCGCGCGCCGTTCCAGTCGCCCATTGTGACGATGCCGAAGTCCGGGATCGACGTCGCGTCAGAGCCGGCCCACGGGCCCGTCAGGCCGAAACAAGGCACTTCGCGGCCGTCTGCCAAACGCGGCAGGTAAAAATCCTTCTGCTCGGGCGTGCCGTAATGCATCAGCAGCTCGGCCGGGCCCAGCGAGTTCGGGACTCCCACCGTCGAGCTGACCACCGACGAGATCGACGCAAGCTTCTGGATCACCTTGTGGTTACCCAGTGCGGTGAAGCCCAAGCCGCCGTATTCCTTCGGCACGATCATTCCGAAGAACCGGTTCTTCTTGATGAACTCCCACATGTGCGGCGGCAGATCAGCGTCGACGTGCGTGATCTCCCAGTCGTTCGTCATGCGGCACAGGTCCTCAACCGGGCCGTCGAGGAATGCCTGCTCGTCCGGGCGCAGCGTCGGCTTCGGCTGGCTCATCAGCACGTTCCAGTCCGGCTTGCCCGAGAAAAGCTGGCCTTCCCAGCCGACCGTGCCGGCTTCGAGTGCGACACGTTCGGTTTCCGACAGGGGCGGCAGGATCTTCGTGTAGAAGCCCAGCAGCGGCTTGGTGATGAAAGGGATGCGGATCTGCGGCAGCAGCAATGGCACCGCGACAAGCGCCAGCAGTACGGCAGCGACCGCGGTAGCTGTCGGGTTGGCCCCTAGCAACCAGCAAGCCACGAGCGCGGCAGCCGATAGCGCGACCCAGGCCGCCAGGCGCACGCGGTGGTAGGCGGCAATCGCTCCTACCAGGAAGAGGACAAGGAACGGGGCGGCAACGCTCATGACAGGCTCCGGCGGCAATCGCTGAAAACAATGGGATCGACGCCACGATACGGACGAACGCGCTCGGCGAACGCGACCGGCGTCAACATACGCAGGAGTATGTTGACGTGTAGGCGCGGATGTCAACCGGCCAGCCGCGTACTGTCCCCGTCGGTTGCGTATGGTTAGAATCGACCGATGACCGCAATCGCCCAATCGAGCAAGCCCGACCGCGCAGGCCGCCTGAGTGCCGAGGACTGGGCGCAGGCTGCCCTGGACCTCATCGCCGAGCTGGGCGTCGCGGCGGTGGCCGTTGAACCGCTCGCGCGCCGCCTTGGTGTCACCAAAGGCAGCTTCTACTGGCACTTCCCTTCGCGCGATGCATTGCTCGTCGCGGCGTTGGAGCGCTGGGAGAAAAACGAGCAGGAGGCGGTCTTCGGCACGCTCGAGGCAGTGGCTGACCCACGCGAGCGGCTTCGTGCGTTATTCAATCTCGTGGCCCACGAGTACACCTCGCACATCATCTACTCCGAACTGCTCAAGGCGCTGGACCATCCGGCGGTGCAACCGGTCATCGGCCGCGTCTCGGAACGCCGCCTCGATTACCTGACTGCATCGTTCCGGCAGGCCGGCCTTGGACGCACGGACGCGCAGCACCGGGCACGACTGGCCTATGCAGCCTATGTCGGCTTTCTGCAGCTCAACCTGCAGCTGCACCATGCGCGTTTGCAGCATGACGAGTTCGAGGCTTATGTGGAGCATGTGATGGCCACGCTCATCCCATCTTCTTGATTTGGCCCGTTTGGGCCGGAGGACTGCAGTGAACGCGATGACCCAGGATCTCGACGCTATCCCGAAACTCAACACCAACGGGGGCACCAGCCTCCAAGCCCTGAGTGACTGGGTCGCCGAGGTCGCCGCGCTCACGCAGCCCGATGCGATCCACTGGTGCGACGGTTCGGATGCGGAAAGCGCCGAGCTCATCGCGCAGATGGAAGCTGACGGCACGCTGATTCCGCTCAATTCCGAAACCCACCCGAACAGCTGGCTGCACCGCTCGCACCCCGACGACGTCGCGCGCGTCGAGCACCTGACGTTCGTGTGCACGTCGGATCAGGATGACGCCGGTCCGAACAACCACTGGATGGCGCCGGCCGACGGTCACGCGAAGATGGACGGCCTGTTCGACGGCTGCATGCGCGGCCGCACGATGTACGTGATTCCCTACTGCATGGGCCCGATCGAATCGCCTCTGTCGCGTTGCGGCGTGGAGATCACCGACAGCCCGTACGTGGTCGCGAACATGCGCCTGATGACGCGCATGGGCGCGCCGGCGCTGGAGCGCATCGAGCGCGAAGGCCGTTTCGTTCGTGGCCTGCACTCGATCGGCGAGCTCGACCCGAACCGCCGCTTCATCATGCACTTCCCCGAAGAGCTGACGATCAAGTCGTATGGCTCCGGCTACGGCGGCAACGCGCTGCTCGGCAAGAAGTGCCACGCGCTGCGCATCGCAAGCCACCAGGCGCGCCAGGAAGGCTGGCTGGCCGAACACATGCTGATCCTCGGCATCGAGAACCCGCAGGGCCAGACGCACTACATCGCCGCCGCGTTCCCCTCGGCCTGCGGCAAGACGAACCTTGCGATGCTGATTCCGCCCGAGGGCTACCGCGAGGCCGGCTGGAAGGTCTGGACGGTCGGCGACGACATCTGCTGGATGCGACCGGGCGCCGATGGCCGCCTGTACGCGATCAATCCGGAAGCCGGCTTCTTCGGCGTCGCGCCGGGCACGTCGGCCAAGTCGAATCCCAACGCACTCAAGTGCGTGCAGCGCAACACGATCTTTACCAATGTCGGTGTCACTGCCGACAACCAGCCGTGGTGGGAGGGCATCGACGACGACCAGCAGCCCGCGGTGGACTGGCGTGGCGAACCGTATGAAGCCGGCAAGCGCCCGGCCGCGCACCCGAATGCCCGCTTCACCGTGTCCGCCCGTCAGTGCCCGAGCTATTCGTCCGAAGCGGAAAACCCCGCCGGCGTGCCGATCTCGGCCATCGTCTTCGGCGGCCGCCGCGCATCACTCGTGCCGCTGGTGTTCGAAGCGCGTGACTGGACGCACGGCGTACTCGTTGGCGCCGCGATGGGCTCGGAAACGACCGCCGCCGCCACCGGACAGGTTGGCGTCATGCGCCGTGACCCGATGGCGATGAAGCCGTTCTGCGGCTACAACTTCGCCGACTACTTCAGCCACTGGCTGTCGTTCGACAACGGCCAGAACAAGCTGCCGAAGATCTTCCACGTCAACTGGTTCCGCAAGGGCGCCGACGGGAAGTTCCTGTGGCCGGGCTTCGGTGACAACCTGCGCGTGCTGGAGTGGATGGTAGGCCGCGTCGAAGGCCGCGCGAACGCGGTGGACACGCCGATCGGCGCAATCCCTTCGGAAGCCGACCTCAATCTCGAAGGCGTCGAGCTCTCGGACGATGCGCGCGCGGTGCTGTTCGGCTATGACCGCGACGGCTGGAAAGCGGAGTTCGACAGCATTGGCGAGTACCTTGAAGAGTACGGGCCGCGCATGCCGGAGGCCTTGAAGGACGAGCGCGTGCGGATCGCGTCCGAACTCGGGTGAGTCTCCAGCGATGAATAGTGGCCGCGCGCGCTGGTCGCCCGCGGCCACTGCCTTTTTTGGCCTCGGGCGATCCCTGAAGGGCTACGCTCGTTGGTAGCTTCGGCTGCTGTCGGATCGACAATGATTGTTCG
>CADCUA010000162.1 GCA_902805755.1 uncultured Lysobacter sp. | reverse complement strand
ATGGCGCACATCGCCGGCCTCGTCGCCGCGGGCGTGTACCCAAGCCCGCTGCCGCACGCGCATGTGGTGACGTCGACCACGCATAAGACGCTGCGCGGGCCGCGCGGCGGCATCATCGTGGCGAAGCGCCCGGCCTCGCAGCCGGCTCCCGAGCCGGTGCGTGATGCGAAGAAGGGTGCGAAAGACACCGATGCGTTCGAGGACATGATGAAGAAGCTGCAGAGCATCGTGTTCCCCGGCATCCAGGGCGGCCCGTTGATGCACGTCATCGCCGGCAAGGCCGTTGCGTTCAAGGAAGCGCTGGAGCCGGAGTTCAAGGCCTACCAGCAGCAGGTCGTGAAGAACGCGCAGGCGATGGCGAAGACGCTGATGGCGCGCGGCTACAACATCGTTTCCGGCGGCACCGAGAACCACCTCATGCTGGTCGACATGATCGGCCGCGAGGTCAGCGGCAAGGACGCCGAGGCCGCGCTCGGCCGCGCGCACATCACCGTCAACAAGAACTCGGTGCCGAACGATCCGCGCTCGCCGTTCGTGACCTCGGGCCTGCGCCTGGGCACGCCGGCGGTGACCACGCGCGGCTACGGCGAAGCCGAGTGCGTCGACCTGGCGAACTGGATCGCCGACGTGCTCGACGCACCGAAGGACGAGGCGGTGATCGAACGCGTCGCGCAGGCGGTGCAGGCGCAGTGCCGCAAGTTTCCGGTGTATGGGTGAGTTGAAGCGGGAATAAGAAGCGGGAACAGGGAATAGGGCACTGTGGCTGCGCTGCAGTTTGCCTGTCTGCCAGGAGGGCGGATGACTGTCGATTTTCGGGATCTGCGAGTCTGGGAGGAAGCGATGCGGCTTGCGGAGGCGGTGTACTCGTTAACGGGTGGGTTCCCTGCGGATGAGCGGTTCGGTCTGGCTGCGCAGCTGAAGCGCGCGGCCGTCTCGGTGCCGTCATGCATCGCGGAAGGCAATGCGCGCGGTTTCACCCGTGATTACCTGCGGTTCCTGTCGATGGCGAAGGGCTCGCTGGCCGAAATCCAGACACAGTTGCTGCTGGCGCAGCGCCTCGGCATCGCACCTGCTGAACGCGTCGACGCCGTGCTGCAACAGGCAGGCTGCGTCGGCATGCTTCTGCAATCCCTCCGCAGGTCGCTGAACCTCAAGCTGTCGCAAAGTTCCAGCTCCCCATTCCCCATTCCCCATTCCCGCTCCTTCTAATGCACTGCCCCTTCTGCCAGCACCACGACACCCGCGTCATCGATTCGCGCGTGTCCGAAGACGGCGCGACGATCCGCCGCCGTCGCGTGTGCGAGGCCTGCGGCGAGCGCGTGAGCACGCTGGAGACGATCGAGCTCAAGCTGCCGATGATCATCAAGGGCGACGGCCGGCGCGAGGCGTTCGATGCGCGCAAGCTGCGCACCGGTTTCGATCGCGCGCTGCAGAAGCGCCCGGTGTCGGACGAGCAGATCGAGGCAGCGGTGCGTGCGGTGGTGCATCAGCTGCGCATGACCGCCGAGCGCGAGCTGCCGTCGCGGCGCATCGGCGAGTTCGTGATGGCGGAGCTTCGCAAGCTCGACCACGTCGGCTATGTGCGCTTCGCGTCGGTCTATCGCGCGTTCGAGGACGTCGCCGATTTCCGCGAGGAGCTGGACCGGCTGGAGCGCGACGTGCCGGCGGCGGAAACCCAGTTGCCGCTGCTGGACGAGGAGCCCGTGCCCGGCGGCCGGTCGCGTCGGCGATGAGCACAGCGGCCCACGCGTTCGATGCCGTCGACCACGCGATGATGGCGCGCGCGCTGCGGCTGGCCGAGCGCGGCGCCTATACGACCAAGCCGAATCCGATGGTCGGCTGCGTGATCGCGCACGGCGAACGCATCGTCGGCGAAGGCTGGCATGTGCGCGCGGGTGAAGCGCACGCGGAAGTGCACGCGGTGCGCGCGGCGGGCGATGCGGCGCGCGGCGCGACCGCGTACGTGACGCTGGAGCCCTGCGCGCACACCGGGCGCACCGGGCCGTGCACCGAAGTGCTGATTGCAGCCGGCGTGTCGCGCGTGGTCGCGGCGATGCGCGATCCGTTCCCGCAGGTCGACGGCGCCGGTTTCGACCGCCTGCGCAGCGCCGGCATCGCGGTGCAGGACGGGCTGATGCAGGCCCAGGCGCGCGCCCTGAACCGCGGCTTTCTTTCGCTGGTCGAGCGCGGCCGGCCTTGGGTACGGGTGAAGCTGGCGACCAGCCTGGACGGTCGCACCGCGCTCGCGAGCGGCGAGTCGAAATGGATCACGGGCGTGGCCGCGCGCCAGGACGTGATGCGCTGGCGCGCGCGCGCCGGGGCGATCCTCACCGGCTCGGGCACGGTGCTCGCCGACGACCCGTCCTTGACCGTGCGCTTCGACGACGACACCGCATTCGCGGCGCCACTGCGCGTCGTGCTCGATGCAGGCCTTGCGACGATCGCACGCGGCAAGGTGCGCGAAGGCGATGCGCCCACGCTCTACGTGCACGCGCCGGACGTAAAGCGCCCGCGCATGCCGGGTGCGGAGCTTGCGGTGGCACCGGTTCGTAACGGCCGCTTCGACCTCGCCGCCGTGCTCGCGCTGCTGACCACGCGCGGCATCAACGAGGTGCACCTGGAAGCCGGCGCGACGCTGGCCGGCGCGTTCCTCTCCGCCGGGCTGGTCGACGAGGTGCTGCTGTATGTCGCGCCCGTGCTGCTAGGCGCGCAGGCGCGCCCGCTGTTCGACGGGCTGGACGTCGCGACGATGGCGCAGCGGCTGCACCTGCAGACGGTCGATACTCGCCGCATCGGCGAGGACATGCGCCTGCTGCTGCGACCGGCGCAGGACTGAAACGCGAGCTACGAGAGCGGGGCAGGCATGACCACGGACACGCAGGCAGCGGGCTTCAAGGACCATTTCTCCATCGTTGCCGACACCTACGCGGCCGCGCGCCCCGGGTATCCGGACGCGCTGTTCGACGTGCTCGCCGAGGCGGTGCCGGCCGGCGCCCACGTGTGGGAGCCGGGTTGCGGCAGCGGGCAGGCCACGCGCGGGCTTGCAACGCGTTTTGCCCATGTGCATGCGACCGATCCGAGCGCGCAGCAGCTGGCCCGGCACTGGGCGCAGGCCGGCGCGGCGAACGTCTCGCTCGCGGTCGAGCCCGGCGAGCGCACGGCACTGGGCGACGGCAGCGTCGGCCTGGTCGCGGTCGCGCAGGCGCTGCACTGGTTCGACCGGCCGCGGTTCTTCGCCGAATGCGAGCGCGTGCTGGCGCCGGGCGGCGTGCTCGCGGCATGGGGCTATCCGGACTTCCTCGTGCCCGAGGGCCTGGGCGCGCCGGTGTGCGCCTTCCGGGCGCGCATCGAGCCGCACTGGCCGCCCGAACGCGAACAGGTCGATGCGCGCTATTCGGGCTACGACTGGCCGTTTCCGGCGCTCGCGGCGCCCGCGCTGCAACTCGAAGCGCAGTGGACGCTGCCGCAGTTCCTGGACTACCTCGCCAGCATCTCCGCCACCGCGCGCTGCCGCGCCGCGACCGGCATCGACGCGGTCGCCGGGCAGGCCGCGGCGTTCGCTGCCGCGTGGGGCGAGCCCGCCACGTGCCGCACCGTCCTCTGGCCGCTGTTCCTGCACCTGCGGCGCAAGCCGGGCTGACGACCGGCGCGTCGCCGCGCGGTCGGGGCGGTAGACCGCGCCCGCGGGGCCGTGCACGGCGGTTCAAGGCCCATCGATCGCCGCGGGAACGCGATCGATGGCGCTCGACGTGGCCTCGACGGCGTTCGACCAGCGATCGATCGCACCCGGCACGCGATCGATGCTGCTTGCAGTGCGAACGCTGGCTTCGGGACCGCGATCGATGGCACTTTGAGTGCGATCGATGGCCCCACGAGCGCGATCGATCCCCCGCGGAGCACGATCGATGGCACTTCCAGTGTGATTGACGGCCCTCGGACCGCGATCGATCACACTTGCAGTGCCATCGATGGCACTGGAACCGCGATCGATGGCCCGACGACCGCGATCGACGGCGCTTGCAGTGCGATCAATG
>CADCUA010000161.1 GCA_902805755.1 uncultured Lysobacter sp. | reverse complement strand
GTGGAGCTGCGACGCCTGCGCGAGCAGGCCGAGGCGCGCCGGCTTGCCGCCGCGTCGGCAGACACCTCTGCGGCCGGGTCCGCCGAGCTGCCGCGCTGATTCGCACGCGGCGGTAGGCGGCTGCTTGGGCGGGCGGTACAGTGCGGCGATGACTGCACTGAGTGTCAACGTCAACAAGATCGCGGTACTGCGCAACTCTCGCGGTGGGTTACAGCCGGATGTCGTGCGGGCCGCCGCCGCATGCCTGGACGCCGGAGCCCATGGCATCACCGTGCACCCGCGCCCGGACGCACGGCATATCCGTGCCGACGACGTTTTCGCCCTGGCGGAACTCACACGCGCACGCGGGGTTGAATTCAACCTGGAGGGCAATCCGTTCGCGCCGCCGCGGCCCGGGTACCCGGGGTTTGTGGCGCTATGCGAGCAGGTGCGGCCCGCGCAGGCAACGCTGGTGCCGGACAGCGATGACCAGCTCACCTCCGATCACGGCTTCGATTTCGATCGCGATGCCGATCGTCTGCGTCCGCTGGTTGCGCACCTCGCGGCACTGGGCTGCCGCGTCAGCCTGTTCGTCGACGGCCACGGTGATGCGCACGGACGTGCGCAGGTCGCGCGTGCGGCCGAAGTCGGTGCGCATCGCGTCGAGCTGTACACCGGCCCCTATGCCGAGGCTGTTGCCTGCCGCGATTCCGCTGGGGTGATGCAACGGTTCGCCGATACCGCGCGCATCGCCCAAGCCGCAGGGCTTGGTGTGAATGCGGGCCACGATCTGAGTCAGGAAAATCTCGGCGTCTTCCTTGCCGCAGTGCCCGGGGTGCTGGAAGTTTCCATCGGGCATGCGTTGATTGCGGAAGCCCTGTACGCCGGCTTGGACGAAACGGTGTCGCGGTATTTGCAGATCATCGCCGCGGTTCGACAGCCAGCGGCGTAGCAGTTTGACGGCCAGTTGTGCTGCCGCGGAATGTGCGGAGCAGTAATGCACTGGGCTGGATGCTTCGACGAGTGTGAGCGCGCTGTCGTCGTGCGGAGCGTTGCTCGTCCGCTGTTGATTGGTTGATTGGTTGATTGGTTGATTGGTTGATTGACCGGCTGGT
>CADCUA010000160.1 GCA_902805755.1 uncultured Lysobacter sp. | reverse complement strand
GCCGCGCGATGCATTGATCAGGTGCGCGCCGGGCCGCATCGCGGCAATCTGCGCCGCACCGATCATGTCGCGCGTCGCGGGCGTTTCCGGCACATGCAGCGTGACGACGTCGCTGCGCGCGAGCAGGTCTTCCAGTCCGGCCGCCGAGCGGGCATTGCCCAGCGACAGCTTGGTCTCGATATCGTGGAAGAGCACGTTCATGCCAAGTGCTTCGGCAATGACGCCCACCTGCGTGCCGATGTGTCCGTAACCCACGATGCCCACCGTCTTGCCGCGTGCCTCGTGGCTTCCCGCTGCCGACTTCGACCAGCCACCGCGGTGGCACTGCGCGTTCTTGGCGGGAATGCCGCGCAGCAGCATGATGATTTCCGCGATCACCAGTTCCGCGACGCTGCGCGTATTGGAGTAAGGCGCGTTGAACACGGGGATGCCGAGCTCTTCCGCGAAATCGAGATCGACCTGGCTGGTGCCGATGCAGAAGCACCCGATCGTGAGCAGGCGGCGGGCGTCCTCGAGCACGGACGCGGTGAGCTGCGTGCGCGAGCGGATGCCGACGATGTGCGCCTCGGCGATCTCCGCGCGCAGCTGGTCCTCCGGCAGTGATTTCTCGAACAGCCGGATCTGCGAATAGCCGGCAGCGCGGAAGCTCTCGGCCGCGCTCGGGCTGATGCCTTCGAGCAGCAGTACACGGATGTCGTGCTTGGGGAACGAGGTTCTGCGGGTCACGGCGGCGCTCGATCGCGGGGGAGCCGGAAATATCGCAGATCGACGCGCACGATGGCACGCCGTCTGGACTTGCCTGCGCGCCGACGGCAGGCTGGCGTTCCGCCTGCTGCCCGATCCGTCATGAACGATCCGCGCCTGCAACGCCTGTGCGACGCCATCCCCGGCCTGCGCCTGCTGACCGATCCTGCCGACCTCGAGCATTACGGTCGCGACTGGACGCGGCGCTGGAATCCCGCGCCGCTCGCGATCGCACTGCCGGTCGACACCGCGCAGGTGCAGGCGATCGTGCGCTGGGCGAACGACGAACGCGTCGCGCTGGTGCCGTCAGGCGGAAGGACCGGCCTCTCGGGCGGCGCTGTGGCCGCGAACGGCGAACTGGTGCTCAGCCTGGAGCGCATGAACCGCGTGCTCGGCTTCGATCCCATCGATCGCACGCTCACCGTCCAGCCTGGCATCGTGCTGGAAGCCGTGCACAACGCCGCGCGCGAGCAGGGGCTGGTGTATCCGGTGGACTTCGGCGCACGCGGCTCGTGTTCGATCGGCGGCAACATCGCGACGAACGCGGGCGGCATCCGGGTCATCCGTTACGGCAACACGCGCAACTGGATTGCCGGCCTGAAGTTCGTGACCGGCACCGGAGAGTTGCTCGACCTCAACCGTGGGCTGATCAAGAACGCCAGCGGCTACGACCTGCGCCATCTGGTGATCGGTTCCGAAGGCACGCTCGGCATCGTGGTGGAAGCAACGCTTTCGCTTACCGACGCGCCGCCGCCCACGCAGGTGATGCTGCTTGCGTTGCCGAGCTTCGAAGCACTGATGCAGGTATTCGCCGCGTTCCGCGAGCGGCTCGTCCTCGAAGCGTTCGAGTTCTTTACCGATCGCGCGCTCGAGCACGTGACCGCGCACGGTGCTCAGCGCCCGTTCGAGGAGGCGCATCCGTATTTCGTCGTTGCCGAGTTTGCCGCGGCCGACGAGCTGCAGCAGGCTGCGGCGCTTGCGGCATTCGAGTATTGCGTCGAGAACGGGCTTGTTGGCGATGGCGTGATCAGCCAGAGCGATGCGCAGGCCGCGCAGCTGTGGCGCTTGCGCGAAGGCATTACCGAAAGCCTGGCGCGGTACAAGCCCTACAAGAACGACATCTCCGTGCGTGTATCCGCGATGCCTGCATTCCTCGCCGAAACCCAGGCGTTGCTCACCCGGGAATACCCGGGCGTGGACGTGATCTGGTTCGGACACATAGGCGACGGCAACCTGCACATCAACGTGCTGCCACCGGAAGGCCTGGACGCGCAGCTTTTCGTCGAGCAGTGCGAGCGGGTGACGGACCTGTTATCGGATGCGCTCGCGCGGCACGGCGGAAGCATCTCGGCCGAGCACGGCATCGGGCTGGTCAAGAAGCCGTATCTGCTGGGCAGCCGCAGCGCGGAGGAGGTCGCACTGATGCGCGGCATCAAGCGCGTGCTCGACCCGAACGGCGTGATGAATCCGGGCAAGGTATTTGATCTCTGACCGCTAGCGCCCGCACTGCTGCGGCCAGACATGGCTCAATATCCGAGCGGATATTCGAACGGGCTCAGCGCCGCATGAGGCCCGGCGTCCGAGCGGTATTTGATCCGTAACCGTGCCAGTTCGCTGTCGGTGCCGCGGCAATGCGTTTCAATGCCGCGGACGAGGAACGCGCGGCGCTCGTCGCTCTAGGGCTCTTCGCCGAGGAAGTGCTCGCAAAGTGCGCGTTGTTCAATGAACGCCGCGACGTCATCGGGCAAGCGGGCCGGCTTGCTGACAGGCACAGCGGATGCGCAGCCGACCAGGGCGGCTGCGCATCCAATCAGCAGGCTCAGCTCAGTCCGCACGGCCGGCGAATTCGCCGGTGGTCGTGTTGACCAGCACGCGCTCGCCGTTCGCGATGTACTCGGGGACCATGATCTCGATGCCGGTCGAAAGCTTCGCCGGCTTCGGGCGCTTCGTCGCGGTGCCGCCCTTGAGTTCCGGCGGGGTTTCCACGACTTCGAGCGCGACCGTCTGCGGCAGCTGCAGCGCCACCGGCGCGTCGTCGATCACCTGCACGTAGCAGCCGGTCAGGTCGGCCACGATGTAACCCGCCGAATCGCCGAGCGCATCGCGGTCCAGCGTGTAGGGCGTGTAATCCTCGTCATCAAGGAACACGAACGCCTCGCCGTCCATGTACGAGAACGTGGCCTGCCGCCGCGTCATCTCGACTTCGCGAAGCTCGTCGTCGCCGTCGAAGCTCGCGTCGAGCTTGTTGCCGCCCGGCACGCTGTACATCGTGAACCGGAAGCGCACGTTGCCGCCGCGGCCCTGCGGCGAGGAGCGCTCGATATCGCGCACCTGGTACACGCCGTTGTTGTGTTCGACCACGTTACCTTTCTTGACGTCGTAGGCTTTCATTGCACGCTCGTTCGCGATTCGTTGGAGGAGGGCCGGGCAGGCAGCTGCTGGATCAGCCGGCGTCCTACTTCGGCGCGAGGCGCGTGGCGCCGTCCAGGCGGATGGTTTCGCCGTTGAGGTAGACGTTGCCGAGGATGTAGGCGACGAGGTCGGCGTATTCCTGCGGGCGGCCAAGGCGCGAGGGGAATGGGATCGACGCGCTCAGCGACTGCTGCACGGACTCCGGCATGCCGTCGACCATCGGCGTCCAGAACACGCCGGGCGCGATCGTCATGACGCGGATTCCGAAGCGGGCGAATTCACGTGCCATGGGCAGCGTCATCGCGACCACGCCGCCCTTGGACGCCGAATACGCGGCCTGTCCGATCTGACCCTCGTAAGCCGCGACCGAGGCCGTGTTGACGATGACGCCGCGCTCGCCGTCCTCGTTCGCCTCGTTGTGCTGCATCAGTGCAGCGGCGGCTTTGGCAACGTTGAAGCTGCCGACAAGGTTGACCATGACCGTGGTCTGGAACTGCGACAGCGGCATCGGCGCGTCCTTGCCCAGCACGCGGCCCGCGCCAAGGATGCCTGCGCAGTTCACCGCGACATTGAGCCCGCCGAGAAACTCGCGCGCGGCCTCCAGCGTCGCCGTGATACCGGCCTCGTCGGTCACGTCCGCGCGGAAATACCGCGCGTTCGCGTCGCCGAGTTCGGCCACCGCCGCCGCGCCCTTGTCGTCATTGACGTCCAGCAACGCCACCTTCGCGCCGCGCGCAACCAGGTGCTGGGCCACGGCAAGGCCGAGGCCTGAAACGCCGCCGGTGATGACGGCGCGGGTGTTGGCGATCTGCATGGAGCGGTCCTTGAGGCCGGAAAGGCGGCGATTTTACGCGGTGATCGGCATGTCACTGCAAACCGGTCGC
>CADCUA010000159.1 GCA_902805755.1 uncultured Lysobacter sp. | reverse complement strand
CGTGATCTGCAACGGCTCGAGACCGCTCAACCGCGTCTGGCGCAACAGCAGGGTGTTCGTGGCGGTATCGTCTGGCGCGGGAGTGGCAGGCAATGCGGTCGAGCGGGTCATGCGGTTTCCAGTTGAAGCAATCGACGCGGCGCGTGCGGGCGAACCGCATCGGCTATGGCAGCGATATGGGCGGGCGAGGTTCCGCAGCAGCCACCGACGAGATTCAGCAGGCCGGCGGCGGCGAACTCACCGAGCACGGCGGCCATGTCTTCCGGTGACTCGTCGTAGCCGCCGAACGCATTCGGCAGCCCGGCATTCGGGTGCGTGCTGACGAACGCATCGGCGACCTGCGCCAGCATGTCGACGTGCGCGCGCAGGTCCTTCGCGCCCAGTGCGCAGTTGAGGCCGATTGCGAGCGGCTGAGCATGCCGCACCGAGTACCAGAATGCTTCGGCCGTCTGGCCCGAGAGCGTGCGGCCCGAGGCGTCGGTGATCGTGCCCGAAACCATGGTCGGCAGGCGCGCACCGCGCGCCTCGAATGCTTCTTCGATCGCGAACAACGCGGCCTTCGCATTGAGCGTGTCGAACACGGTCTCGACCATGATCACGTCGGCGCCGCCGTCGATCAGGCCGTCCGTCGCCTCGCGATAGGCGATGCGCAGCTCATCGAAGGACGTGGCGCGGTAGCCCGGGCGATTGACGTCCGGGCTCAGCGAGGCGGTGCGGCTGGTCGGGCCAACCACGCCGATGACGAACCGCGGCTTCGACGGATCGCTTGCTTCGGCTTCGTCACACGCCTGCCGCGCGAGCCGCGCACCGGTCTCGTTGAGTTCACGCGCGAGGTGTTCGAGGCCATAGTCGGCGAGCGAGACGGTCGTGGAATTGAACGTGTTCGTTTCCACCATGTCGGCGCCCGCTGCGAGGTACTGGGCATGGATGTCGCGGATGATGTCCGGGCGCGTGAGGCTGAGCAGGTCGTTGTTGCCACGCTGGTCGCGCTCGCAGCCGCAGCTCGCGCCATGCAGATGGCCTTCGGGCGAATGCAGCGCGTCGTAGCCTGCGGTGAAGCGGGTGCCGCGGTAGTCGGCCTCCTGCAGTTCGTACTGCTGGATCATCGTGCCCATCGCACCGTCGATGACGAGGATGCGCTCCTCGAGCAGTCGCTGCAGCGACTGCGCACGCGTGGGGTTCAGCCAGGGGAGGGCAGCCACTCAGCGGTTCCTGTCAGGAGATTTATCGGTTAACGCAGCGGATTTCGAGCCAATCAGCGCGATGACCTCGAAGTGCGGCGGGCGACGCTCGCGCGTGACGGTCGCGCAGTTGACGACTTGCAGCCCGGCCGCTTCGACAAAGCCGAGCAGGTCCTGCTCGCTGAAACCGAGGTTGACGTGGCCATAGGCTTCCACGGCACCACGATGTTCGTGCCGGGCCAGGCTGGTCAGCAGCAGGCGCCCGCCGGGTCGGAGCACGCGCGCGGCCTCGGCGACGGCTTTGTCGGGTCTGTCGGCGTAGGTCAGCGCGTGCATCAGAACCACGAGGTCGAAATGCGCATCGTCGAACGGCAATGCATGCATGTCGCCTTCCCGCACCTCGACGTTCGCCAGCCGGCGCAGACGCTCCGACGCCGCAACGACGACCTTGGTGCTCGCGTCGAGGCAGATGTAACGGTGCGAGTGCGGGGCGAGCAGTTCGGCGAGCACGCCATCGCCGGACGCAATGTCCAGTACGTCGCCGGGATGCAGCAGGGGCAGGGCGGAGCGAGCCAGTGCTTCCCAGGTTCGCCCGGGCGAGTAGTGGCGCTCCATGTCGCCGGCGACAGAATCGGCCCAGTTCTGCTCGGTCGCACGCGCGGCGAGCACTTCGGGCACCCGCTCGGCATCCTGCCGCAGCAGCGGGTCGTCGCTGCCTTCGCGCAGCGTCTGCCAGAGCGCGCGCTGGGCCGAATCGAGCGCCGCATCGTCGAAACGGTAGTACGCCGACACCCCTGCGCGACGGTCCCGCACCAGGCCGGCCTCTTTCAGGCGGGCCAGATGCGTGGACACGCGGGGCTGCGCGAGACGCGTGATCGATGACAGTTCCGCCACCGTCAGTTCCTCGCCCTCGAGAAGCGCAAGCAGCCGCACGCGCGTCGCGTCGGCAAATACCTTGAGCCGGGACGACCAGCCTTCCAGATCCATCAGCACAGCCTTTATCAGTTCATCGCGATACAGAGATAAGTTAGTGGCCAGCGGCGTCCGCGGTCAAGCACGCTGCGCTGGATATGGATGTGAAAACGCCCGCGGCGTGTGCCGCGGGCGTCGTCTCAACCGGCGATTGCCGTCCTATCAGGCCGATAGCTCGACCAGCAGCTCGTTAAGCCGGCGCACGTACGCGGCCGGATCCTTCAGCGTGCGTCCGGCCGCGAGCGCAGCCTGATCCAGCAGGACCTTGGCGAATGCCGAGAACCGCGCCTCGTCCGCCAATCCATCGAGCCGCACGATCAGCGCATGGTCGGGGTTGATCTCGAGAATGGGCTTCGAGTCGGGCACCTGCTGTCCGCTCGCCTCCAGGATCTGCCGCAGCTGCAGGCCGATGTCCTGCTCACCCAGCGCGAGCACGGCAGGTGACTCGGTCAGGCGGTGCGAGACGCGCACTTCGGCGACATCATCCGCGAGGGCACTCTTCAGCCGTTCGACAAGGCCCTGCTTGGCTTTCGCGGTTTCCTCGAGCGCCTGCTTGTCCTCCGCGGAGTCCAGCTCACCCAGGTCCAGATCACCGCGCGCGACGTCCACGAACGACTTGCCGTCGAACTCGGTGAGATAGCCCATCAGCCACTCGTCGATGCGATCGGTCAGCAGCATCACTTCGATGCCCTTCTTGCGGAACACCTCCAGCAGCGGGCTGTTGCGCACCTGCATGTGGCTGTCGCCGGTGAGGTAATAGAGCTTGTTCTGGCCTTCCTTCATGCGGCCGATGTAATCGGCCAGCGAGACGGTCTGCTCATCGCTGCCCTCATGCGTGGAGGCGAAGCGCAGCAGGCCGGCAATCTTCTCGCGGTTGCTGAAGTCCTCGGCCGGGCCTTCCTTCAGCACCTGGCCGAAGTTCTTCCAGAACGTGCGGTACTTCTCCGGCTCGCTGGATGCGAGTTTTTCCAGCATGTCGAGCACGCGCTTGGTCAGCGCGGTCTTCATCGAGCTGATCACCGGGTCCTTCTGCAGGATCTCGCGCGATACGTTCAGCGACAGGTCGTTGGAGTCCACCACACCGCGCACGAAGCGCAGGTACAGCGGCAGGAACTGGTCGGCCTGGTCCATGATGAAAACGCGCTGGACGTAGAGCTTCAGTCCGCGCGGCGCCTCGCGCTGGTAAAGATCGAACGGCGCGCGGGTCGGCACGTACAGGAGCGAGGTGTACTCGAGCTTGCCCTCGACCTTGTTGTGGCTCCAGGTCAGCGGGTCGCCGAAATCGTGCGAGACGTGCTTGTAGAACGCCTGGTACTCGTCGTCCTTGATCTCGTTGCGCGGGCGGGTCCAAAGCGCATTCGCGCGGTTGACCGTTTCCCATTCGGCCTCGGGAGCCTTGTCTTCATCCGCGCCGTGGTGCTCCTTCGGCATCTCGATCGCAACGCCGATGTGGTCGGAGTACTTCTTCACGATCTCGCGCAGGCGCCAGCCGTCGGCGAAGCCGTCCTCGCCGTCCTTCAGGTGCAGCACGATGCGGGTGCCGCGGTCGGCCTTTTCGATCGTGGCGATGTCGAATTCGCCTTCGCCGGCAGAACTCCAGTGCACGCCTTCCCCCGCGGCGGCGCCGGCGCGCCGGGTAAACACGTCGACGCGGTCCGCGACGATGAACGCGGAATAGAAGCCGACGCCGAACTGGCCGATCAGCTGCGCGTCCTTCTTCTGGTCACCCGACAGGTTCCGCACGAAGTCCGCGGTGCCCGAGCGCGCGATGGTTCCGAGGTGCGAGACAACCTCCTCGCGACTCATGCCGATGCCGTTGTCTTCCACAGTGACCGTGCGTCCTTCCTTGTCGAAGCTGATCCGGACGCGCGGCTCAGCGTCGTTTTCCAG
>CADCUA010000158.1 GCA_902805755.1 uncultured Lysobacter sp. | reverse complement strand
CGCGCCGAGACATGAGAGTGGTGCCCGCCAACGGGCACGGATTCAGCCCAGCGTCGCGTAGTAGGCGCCATGCGCGGGCAGCTGCAGGCGGCCGGCGTCGAAGCGCCCGGCCTCGACGCCGGGCGCGGTGATCGCATGCCGCGCGTCCAGATCGAGATCGAGATCGCACTCCACCGCCTGCGCCGAAAGATTGAATGCGACCAGCACCACAGCGCCTTCATGTTCGCGCACGAATGCGAGCACCGGCTCCGGCGTGTCGATAAAGCGGATCTTGCCCAGCACCAGCGCCGGCTGCGCGCGCCGCCAGCGCAGGAACGCGCGCACCGCGTTCAGCACCGAATCCGGATCGGCCTCCTGCTTCGCCACGCTGCGCGGATGGTGCGCATCGGCGACCGGCAACCACGGCGTGCCTTCGGTAAAACCCGCCTGCGCGCCGCCGTCCCACGGCATCGGCGTGCGGCAGCCGTCGCGTCCCTTGAAGTTTGGCCAGAACGCGATGCCGTATGGGTCCTGCAATAGTTCAAACGGCACGTCCGCTTCGGACAGCCCCAGCTCCTCGCCCTGGTACAGGCACACCGAGCCGCGCAGCGAACACACCAGCGCAACCAGCTGCCGTGCGAGCGCGTCGGGCGCATCGTCGCCGCCCCAGCGCGTGACCGCGCGGCGCACGTCGTGGTTGCTGATCGCCCAGCAGCCCCAGCCGTCCTGCATCGAAGCTTCCAGGCGCTCCACGGTGTCGCGGATGTAGGCGGCGGTGAAATCATCGGTCAGCAGCTCGAAGCTGTAGCCCATGTGCAGCCGACCCGGCGCGACGTATTCGGCCATCGTCGCAAGCGAATCCTCGGACGAAATCTCACCCAGCCCCGCCGCGCCCGGATATCCATCCATCAACGTGCGCAGCTGCTCCAGGAACGGCAGGTTCTCCGGCTGCGTGTTGTTGTAATGGTGGTACTGGAACGCGTACGGATTGTCCGGCGCGAAGCCGCGCCCGGTGCGCAGTTCGACAGGCTTGGGCGGGTTGTCGCGCAGCTGTGCGTCGTGGAAGCAGAAATTGATCGCATCCAGGCGGAAGCCGTCGACGCCTCGATCGAGCCAGAACC
>CADCUA010000157.1 GCA_902805755.1 uncultured Lysobacter sp. | reverse complement strand
GCTGCGCAATACGGTCAGCCAGATGGTCTACAAGCATGCGATCTCCACGGTCGTGCCCGCACGCAACGTGAAGGTCGGCCCGGGTGGCGGTTACGTGCAGCCTTCGGGCGACCCGGGCGACGACGATGCGCCGGATGCGGACTCCGACGACTGACTTGATTCCTGTGGCTGTCGCCCGCATCTGAGCCGGGACGACACAGTGGCCGCGTGCGGCCGGAGCGATGGGTTCTTGTTCGAACGTTCTCGCAAGGGTGAGCATGCGCTCCTGATCCAGCCCCACGCCGGCGGTCCGCCGGATGACGGGGTGATGGAGGAATTCGCCGAGCTCGCACGCTCGGCCGGTGCGACCGTCGCTGCGGTCCTGACCGCGCGCATCGACAAACCGAATGCCGCGATGCTGATCGGCAAAGGCAAGCTCGAGGAAGTGAAGGCCGCCGCCGACGCGAGCGGCGCCGACCTCATCCTCGTCAACCACCCGCTGTCGCCGGGCCAGGAGCGCAACCTCGAACGGGCGCTTGAGCGCCGCGTGGTCGACCGCACCGGGTTGATCCTGGACATTTTCGCGCAGCGTGCGCGCAGCCATGAAGGCAAGCTCCAGGTCGAACTGGCGCAGCTGCGCCACATGGCCACCCGCCTCATACGCGGCTGGACCCACTTGGAGCGTCAGCGCGGCGGTTCGATCGGACTGCGCGGTCCGGGTGAAACGCAGCTCGAAACCGACCGCCGGCTGTTGCAGAAGCGCCTCGAGCAGCTGCAGCGGCGTCTGGAAAAAGTCGAAGTGCAGCGCACGCAGATGCGCCGCGCGCGCATGCGCAGCGAGCTGCCGCGCGTAGCGCTGGTTGGATACACCAACGCCGGCAAGTCAACGCTGTTCAATGCGTTGACCGGCGCGGACGCCTACGCGGCCGACCAGCTGTTCGCGACGCTGGATCCAACCGTGCGCCGCATCGAACTGCCGGGTGGAGGCGTGGTGCTTGCCGATACGGTCGGCTTCGTGCGCGACCTGCCGCATGACCTCGTGGCGGCGTTCCGTTCGACTTTGTCGGAAGCCCGCGAAGCGGACCTGCTCCTGCATGTGGTCGATGCGTCCGATCCGCTGCGCGACGAGCGCATCGGCCAGGTCGATGCCGTGCTGCACGAGATCGGCGCGGGCGATATCCCGCAGCTTCTGGTGTTCAACAAGATCGACCGGCTCGGTGAGTCGTCGGGCGACGATGCGCAGCCTGCGGATGATCCCGCTCCGGCGATGCAGCCGCGCGTGGATTCGCCAGCGGAAGGGCGGCATCGCATCTGGTTGTCCGCACGTGACGGCGTTGGAATGGACCTGTTGCGCAGTTCCATTGCCCAGGCGCTGGAGCTGCGACACGTCATCGGTGAGCTGCGCCTGCCGTCGCAGGCGGCGCGCCTGCGCGCGCAGCTGCACGAACTCGGTGCGGTGCGTGCGGAGCAGGCCGACGACGATGGCTGGCTGATGCAGGTCGATCTGGCCGAGGCCGATGCGCAGCGTCTGTTCGTGCAGGCGCACGGTGACGTGCTGGGCACGCTGATCCAGCCGTCGGGCGACCGCCCCGACTTTGCTTGAGGCTGCACGCCCCCCCACCTAGAATCGGGCGCTGTTCAGGCCATTGCGGCCGTCTGTGCTATGAACCCGTGTGCTCGGGTTCCTTACTGCGTGGCAGGGACTGCCCGTGCGCATCATCACTTAGGAGCCGGCATGGCGTGGAATACCCCAGGCAGTGACAATTCCGGCCGCGACGGCCGTCCACCGCGCGGGTCGCGCAAGGGCGGCGGGCTGGAGGCGGCACTGGATTCGTTGCGCGGCATGTTCGGCAACGGAGATGGCAACAACATCGGTCGCTGGGTCGCGATCGCGCTGGGGCTGTGGTTGCTGTTCAGTTCCTTCGTGCTGATCGCCGAACAGGAACGCGGCGTGGTCCTGCGCTTCGGCCAGTTCGCCCGCGTGCTGCCGCCGGGGCCGCACTTCAAGGCGCCGTGGCCGATCGAGCGCGTGACCAAGATCAACGCGACGCAGATCAAGACCTTCAGTGACAACGTTCCCGTGCTCACCGCGGACGAGAACATCGTGCGCGTCGAAATCAACGTGCAGTACCGCATTTCCGACGCGCAGCGCTATCTGTTCGGTACGCGCGATGCGGACGCCGTGCTCAACCAGGCGGTGCTTTCGACCGTGCGCGAGCTGGTGGGTCGATCCACGCTTGATACGGTGCTCGGTTCGCGCAATGCGATTGCCGTTGCGGCGCGTACACAGCTGCAGGCTGCGCTCAACGCCTACCGCACCGGCATCGTGGTCACCGAGCTCAACCTGCCGAACGCGCGCCCGCCGGAAGAGGTCAAGCCCGCGTTCGACGACGTCAACAGCGCGCAGCAGGACAAGGACCGCGTGATCAGCGAAGCGCGCGCCTACGCGGCGAAAGTCGTGCCGGAAGCCCGAGGCGAGGCCGCGCGCGTGCGCACCACGGCCGAGGGTTACCGCACCGCAACCGTCGCCCGCGCGACCGGTGATTCGCAGCGTTTCTCGCTGCTGGTCGACGAGTACAAGAACGCACCGGACGTCACACGCAAGCGCCTGTGGCTGGAAACCGTGCAACAGGTGCTCGCGGATAACCGCGTGGTGGTGGGTGGCGATTCGCGCCAGCTGCTGTACGTGCCGATGGGCGAGTCGCGTTCCGGCGGCGCGCCCGCAAAGTCCGCATTGCCGTTGCTGAGCCCGGATGTGCTGGACCCGGTCACCGCGACCGAACCTGCCACCCGCACCGGGCGCACGTCGCGTCCGCGTGGTCGTGAGGAGTCAAGCCGATGAGAACGCCGATGTGGGCCGCGATCGCGGTCGCCGCCCTGTTTGCCCTGATGGGTTCGATCTTCGTCGTGCAGGAAGGCCACAGCGCGATCGTGCTGAACCTCGGGCGCGTCGTGCGGACCGACCTCGGGCCGGGCATGCACTTCAAGTTCCCGCTGGTGGAAACGGCCCGCGTGTTCGACCGGCGCCTGCTGGTGCTGCCGGCCGAGCCCGAGCGCTACCTCACCTCCGAACGCAAGGACGTCAGCGTCGACTTCTTCGCGATCGGGCGCATCGAAAACCTGCGTGCGTTCTACCGTGCGACCGGTGGCGACGAGCGCGTCGCGATCGAGCGCATGGCGCCGATCATCAAGGACGCGCTGCGCAACGAGATCAACACGCTGACGCTGTCGCAGGTGGTGTCCGGTGACCGCACGAAGATCATCGGCCAGCAGCTGGACGTCATCAATCGCGGCGCGGCGACGCTGGGCATCCGCATTGCCGACCTGCGCATCAAGCAGATCGACCTGCCGACCGACAGCCAGGTCATCCGTGACGTGTACCGCCGCATGAGCGCGCAGCGCCAGCAGGTGGCCAGCGCACTGCGCGCCGAAGGCGAGGAGCAGGCGCAGCAGATCCGCGCGAATGCCGAGCGCGACCGCGCCGTCATCGTCGCCGAGGCCGAGCGCGACGCGCAGCAGTTTCGCGGACAGGGCGACGCCGAAGCGGCACGCCTGTACGCCGGCGCGGCGCAGAAGGACGCATCCTTCTACGCGTTCCAGCGCAGCCTCGAGGCCTACCGCGCCTCGTTCGCGAATGGCCAGTCGATGATCGTTCTGGACCAGGACGACCCGTTCCTGCAGTACCTCAAGTCGGACCGCTGATCGCGCGATGACGGAGTTGCTGTCGGCGCTGGCGCTGGTCGCCGTGCTCGAAGGCCTGTTCCTGTTCCTCGCCCCCGGTGGGTGGAAGCGCGCGGCGGCGCAACTGCATGCACTGCCGAATGCGCGTTTGCGGGCCATCGGTGCGGTCGTGGTCGTGCTGGGGCTGGCGTCGCTGCTGCTGGTTCGCAGCTAGCGCCGCCGCGGCCGATCCACGCAGTTCGGCGCGCCCGGGCAAATGCGAGGTGGCCGCGGGCCGTCGTAATCCGGATAATGCACAAAAGCCGGCGGAGCGATCTGCCGGCTTTTTCTGTGTCCGGCCTCTGGCGCCTGCGCCGTCCGGATCGGCCCGCATCGAATGCAGGTCGAGCGAC